>JAGLRI010000185.1 GCA_023136395.1 Candidatus Bathyarchaeota archaeon
TATAGTCACTGTTTGCTTCAAGAAAATCATCCTTTTATGAAGATACTTCTACGTAACTTAGTAACAACACCTTCGTCTACTACGAAACTTGGAAAGAAAATATTTTCTTCATACCTCTTAAAAGATGTTTACGGGTTTTTTCATTTAGATTGTAGTAATGGATTTTTCCGCCAATTCTTCTCGTTTTAATATAGTTTCTCATTGAGAATTTCTTTAGTGCTTCTATTTCTTCGCTTTTAAATTGGTTTTCAGCTATCATGTTTGAACCCTCAATTTTTAAAAGTTTCATAACAAAGCTTCTTGGTAAGAGGATGAAAACATTCTTGTCTTCATATAAATATGCTTTATCTCTCTCCAGATATATGGGAACCAAGTCACCAGCACGTTCTTTGGCATCTTTGGAACTCTTTGCGTGAATTGTACCAAAAGATCTCGGAATTTCACCTCTTTTTTCTATCTCTTCCCTCTTAAGCAACACGCCTAATTGTTTATCAAACTCTTCAGAGTTAAGGGTGAAAGTCTGTTCAATCAATCTACCAAACCAATTACAGACATGATTAACAATTTGACCAACGATTTTCAAAATCATATTCAGATCTTTTTCTAGATCAGGTTCTTCTGTAACTACCTTTGACAATTTGAATTTTCTACGATTTACCTCTAAACACTCATTTATTCTGTGGTCAAGCTTTAACCTTTCAAAAACTTCAAAGCCTATAGGCTGTTCAAACAAAATGTCCACGTTTATAATATAACCCAAACCTTCAACAGCAATCATAATTGGGCTAGTAGATACAAACTCAAAATCTACACACGGAAAAAGGGTAATCGAAGCACCTCTATATTCCTTTAAAAGCTCTGTTAATCGCGGATAATCCGTCTTTTTTAGGTCGTTCTTTAACTTGAAACGCAATGAATTTTTCACTCGTAGTTTTCTTTCAATTTTTTCTTATTTAATTTTTAATATAAGAATTTTTTAAAAAGTAAAATTAAAAATGATTCTGTTTCGATCAAAATCGGTTTTAAAATTTAGCTTCAAAGGAGCTAGAACCATTATTCGCAAAAATGTCGTAAATCCTTCATTTCTGGAAGGAAGCGAAGAAGAAACACCCCTATTTTTAAGTAAATATCTATGGAAGACGGATTTTAGATTTTTTTAACAATCTGTAAAATTATCATTTAATGTGTTCGCTGCGTTACGTGATCACTTTGAGTTGGTCTTGAAGAATGGAGCAACTCTTCCAATTGATGAGTTTATAACATTGTTTTTTTAATTTCCCTCTTGGACATTCAGTGCCATAAATCATTGAATCGTAATAAGAACAATAGAACATTCAAATCAACCTTTTGTGAAACATTTAGAGTAGCTTCTACATTTTATTTCTTATGAAAAAAATATCTAGAATTTTTTTACCACCTTTTACCCGAGTTGTTGAAAACTGAATTATAGATACTAGTATCAAAAGATACTTTCTGCTTCCATCTTTTCGTTTGTCTTCTCTTAGACGTTCAAGAGATTAAATGTAGTTTTATCTTTTCTTAGTGGCTTTGACCTCAGGTATCATAATCATTATTGGTAGGATGATTAATGCGTCTCCGATTAGGTTTATCCACCAGATGTAATTTGGATTGAGATTCCAAATTATTCCTCCCATAATTGGGGCGATGACGCCGATAATCCCATGTGCTAGCATAGTAATTCCTGACCATCGACCTCGTGCCTCTAACGGGATTAATTCTTGGTCGAAAGCTGTCCAACCGATGAATAGGGCCATTTGAAAACCTTCCATGAGACTGGCTATGATCAGGTATTCTGGGTGTGTCGGTGGGGTAAAAATAGTGATTAAGATGGCTACCCACCCAAAGACGCGGGAAAAGTAGGATATCTTTTTTCTCCCAAAGCTGTCAGCTAATCGACCAGCGGGTATGGAGAGGAAGACAGTGAGGGCTGTTGAGACAGTTCCCCTCCAACCCAAGATAAACTCGTCAGCTCCTTTTACATCGACCATGTATATTCCCCTAAATGGCATTCTTACATGGGATATGAAAGTCTGAACGATTTGTCTGAGAAGGAGCAACTTCAGCCCTGGTACTTCTTTCAACACGCTGTAGAAGTGGCTTAGGACGCTCGTTTCACGTTTTCCTCTAGTGAAGGTGACTTCTTGCATCTGGATTATTAAGAGTATGAAGATGATGATGCCAATTACGAATTGTATTAAGAAGAGGGGTCTTATGTTATCCGCTGAATCTAATCCACCGAAATGGGAGATGATTACGGCTGATATCATGGGAGCAACAATGCCCGCGATGGCTCTTATCATCCGATGAAAGGATAATCCTGAGATACGATCTTTATTGCTAAGCGAACCAATAAAAATAATCTGAGAAGCGGGACCCATGACCCTCATGCTAATATTTTGCCACACTTCAACCAGGATACAGAACGGCCAAGTTCTCGCTAGGAAACGCAATAGTGAAGTAGGTAGAGATAATGCCCTTCCAACAAGATACAATCGCTTCATTTTATTGATGCGGTCTGTCAACCATCCGGATGGTATTGAGAGAAGTGCCATCACCGCGTGACTCAAGCTAGTGATTAACCCTAATTCAACCGTAGTCGCACCTAACCGCGTGATGAAGATATTCCAATATTGACCTCCGCC
>JAGLRI010000186.1 GCA_023136395.1 Candidatus Bathyarchaeota archaeon
TGCGGAGGAGCGATTAGTGAACGAGAACAAAGCACTCTAGGTTTAGAACGCGCACAAAACCCAATTTTACAAAAGACGAAGGAGGATTTTATCAAATTTAAGGTTGCCGAACACCACGAGGTACCGCCTTATTTTCGTAAGATGGAGGAATACAACCTCGAAGGTGCACCAATCTTAGGAAATTTTCCTAATCCTAAGCCACTCTTACCAAAAGAATTTCAAGAAAAAATGGAACAAGGTGCCGTTGTTTTAGATACTCGTAACCCTTCAGCTTTTGGTGGTGCACACATTAAAGATTCATATAGTATATGGCTGGGAGGAGTCCCAGTGTTTGCTGGTTGGGTCTTACCATATGATAAACCCATACTGCTGATTTTAGAGGATAGGGATTATTTAGAGATGGTGGTTAGATACCTCATCAGACTAGGATACGACTGGATAGAAGGTTACCTATGTAGTGGAGCTGAAGGATGTAGCTTGGAAGCATGGTACAATGAAGCACTATCCGTCGAACATGCTGGGTTACTTTCAATACAAGAACTGAAATCACGATTGGACAGAGACGACTTGAAGGTATTAGACGTAAGAACGGATGAAGAATGGAACGATGGACATATCGAGGGAGCTCTTCACATCTATGTTGGACATCTCAAAAAGCGAATGGATGAGATACCAATCGATTTGCACACCGCGGTCATCTGCAGTGTAGGGAAGCGTTCTAGCTTAGGAATTAGCATTCTCAGGAGAGAAGGATACCGATGTGTATATACTGTGTTAGGTGGAATGAAAGGCTGGCAGAACGCTGGTTATGATACTACAAAATAGAAGTCTTAAATTGACAAAGAATAAATATTTTGCATGCAAACATAAAAAATCAATAAGTATGACGCAACAAATGTTATTTCCAAACCATGCATGTAACTTGAGCAGACATCACTAAAAATTTAAATATTTTACCGAGGGGTATCACGAAAGGAGTAATAGTTTTGTTAAGGAAGCGTAAATCACTTACCTTATTCATTGTATTGATTATATGCATTCCAGGGGGTATATTTGCAACTTTTTACTTTTCTGCAACTTCTGCAAATTTTTATGTATCGCTAATAACTCCAACAACTGATTTAATAAGTGCTTTGTTATCCGGAAAAATCGAATTTGATATATTCTTAAATGTAACAGGTAATGGACCTATTTCCATAACTTCAAAGGGCTTTAATTTTAGTGTCTACATGGAAGATGTTTACGTTGGAAACATCAAGAATACCGAGGGCTTCAGTATTCTTGCAGGTAGTACAGAGTTTATTCACACAATTTTGACAATAGATATTTCAACCTTATCTATTGAGGATATAGAAAATATCATTAATTTATTTTATGAACAGGAAGGTGAATTGTTTATTAAGCTTGAAGGATGGATTGATGTAATCATTCTCTTTTTTACTATTCGTTTACCGTACACGAAGATTATGCCATTCGCGAATTCTTAGAATTTATTGGAAAGAGAAAGATAGAAAATTTTTTCCCCCAGAAATTAGAGTTAATTAATGTCGATTCTTAAGAGTTCCATTTGAGCATTTTGTTATTATTTTTCCAGGTTTTTTTCTAATCTGTTCATTCCTTCTTCCAAGTTTTCAATGGATGGTGTGCAAAGAAAGATTTTAACGTGATTTGCACCAATGGTCCCAAATGATGTTTCGGGGATTATATTTTTTGCTATGTTTAGAAGCACAGGTTAAGTCAATGCAGGATTTAGCAATGATCTTTATGCTTAGCATGCGCATTCAATCGAGAAACTACTAATATTAAGACTTGCTTTATGAAAGGGATTGTAAGTAACTTATAGTTGATTAAGTATTAAGTAAAAATAGAGTGCGAGATGAGATTATGTCTGAAGAGAAAGTAAAACTAGTTTTTCCGGAACCTAAAAAAAACACTAAATTAGTGGGTAGTCTAGCGGGTGTAATTAGGGGTGAAAAAGCTGTAAGGATTTTTGATGTTGAAGAAATATTGGAATGGTTTAAAAAATTAGAAGTGAAAGAGATTGAGTTTTGGATGGAAACAATCGTAAAAACAGGAAAAATGGTTCAACTTATTATATCAGATCAGGAAAAAGGTGGAATCAAAATAACGTTAACTCCAAAAACCTAACCTTAATAACTAAATTATTTAGCAAAAAAGAGTTTTTAAATAGAAACTTCGATTAATTAATCAAAAATCTAAAAATTAGTTAAATATTTAATAATATTAAATGTTTTTTTAAAACTTTGTCTATCTTTAATTGCAGGATCGTGGGTTAATGGTAAGTCTTTCACCATTTGTCTCATCACCTATGGAGAGGGTTAGAAGGATGCTTACGCTAGCTGAAGTCAGAACTGACGATGTGGTTTACGACCTAGGCTCTGGAGATGGGAGAATAGTGGTAGCAGCTGTTAGAGACTTTAAGGCGAAAAGAGCGATTGGGATTGAGTTACGGAGCGATCTTGTAAAAAAAGCTTGTACCGAGATCCGAAGGCTCAAACTTGAAGATAAAATTGAGATCATTCAGGGAGATGCTTTAGAAGTGAACATCAGTGAAGCGGATGTTGTTACTCTATATCTCACCTCTCGGGGGAACGAGATACTTAAACCAAAATTGGAAAAAGAGTTGAAGCCTGGAGCCCGA
>JAGLRI010000187.1 GCA_023136395.1 Candidatus Bathyarchaeota archaeon
GCCGTCATATCTCGTCCGGTTTCAGTTGAAAAATATATTGTTTTTAAACCCGCGTTTTTAGCGCCCCAAATATCGCTCTTCAAGTTATCACCTACATGAATAATCTCACATGGTTTTACCTTCAATTTTTTTGCTGCCATCTGAAATATTTGAGGATCAGGTTTGCGAATTCCTACCTCGTCTGAGAAAAACATTACATCAAAATAATCTGCAACGCCCGCATTATTTAGAAATTTTCGTAGACTGAATCCGGGTGTCCGCCCTGTATTACATATCAATCCTATGAGCGTGTTTCTTTCTTTTAACCACTGCAATACTTTGGGAGCATCAGGATTCAAGTAAGGGGGAACCTCAAACAGAGGTGAGACATAAGCCGAACTTAACTCCTTGATCAATTCTTTCTTCATTTTAACCGATTTCTTTAAAGCTGTTTTAATGATGAATCGAATCTGGTCTAAGTGAGTTACGTCCTTGTTTGTCTCCCAAACACTTACAAGCCAAGAAGACATCGCTTTCAGGGTTTGGTCTAGTTGCATAACAGAAATTTTAACTCCAAATTTATCTAGGATTTTTTCTAAATTTTTGCATCGAGCGAGTATTCTTCGTGAATTGTCTCCATCTTTCTCAAGGAGCAAAGTCTCCCAAAGATCAAAAGTTACCGCTTTAACACTGGTTTTATTCAAGCTCAAGGTTACAACTCCTCTCATTTTTTCCATAAATTTTTGAGTAGTTTTGTGCTTTTAGAGTATATAGGATTGGCGCTTAATATGGTTAAAACGATCAGATTTGTAGCGATAGGGAATAGCCTAACGGTTGGTTTTACACCTTCAAGTTTTTCAGAAAGCAATTCGTATCCAGAGTTCGTAAAGGAAATAACTGATGATTTCCTGAAACAATCAGTAAAGAACAACACTCTTGATGTAAAATTTAGAAATATGGGAATAAATGGTGACCTAACAAGTGGGATGCTAATTAGATTTAAAAAAGACGTTATTGACTTGAAACCAAATTATGTTATAATCTTGGGTGGAACAAACGACTTAGGCTGGGGATTTCTTGTTGAAGAAATATTTACTAATCTCAAAAAAATGATCGAGACAGCTAAGGATAACAAAATACAACCAATAGGCTGCACCATACCGTCAGTTCTAGGATGGGACGAAGGAATCCCAGTCAGGTTGCAACTTAATAAATTGCTGAAGCACTATTGTCGTGAGAAGGAAATTCTATGCGTCAACCTCTTCCTAAAAACAAGTGATCCCAAGACGAAAAGACTCAAATCCAAATACTCTCTTGACGGTCTTCACCTAAATATATCAGGTTACAGAAAAATAGCTGAAACAATTTTTGAAGAAGCAGTAAGAGACATAATACTTCGCGAGCTTGCGCTCGCGCAGTTGACAAATCAAACAACACAGTCATAAAAAACGAGATAGAGAATCAATGTCTTTTTTCTAAAAGACAAACCTATTTTAAAAAATAACTTGGAAAACTTGATCTATGGCTTTGAGTTTTGTTATGGCCTCATTTGAATCTTTCAAACTTAATTGACCCTTGTTCTTCAGCATAACCAGTTTGGAAACTGTAGTATATAACCTATCGAAAGCGTCTTTAACCTGAAGGTTATTATTCATGTTTTCTTCAAAATCTAATGTTAATTTAGCCATCAACTCTGTTGTTTTCTCACTTGAAATTTGTGTGGTAACCTCTTCGCCACCGAGGTTTTTTACTAAATTCTGAAATTGAATTAACCTTTTGCAAGCTTGAGTGTAATTTATAGACGTGAAGTCTAATTTTTGTCGGTAATGACAATATATGAGGAAGAAACGAATGTGATCCCACAGACATCCTTTTTTTAGCAGTTCTTTAAGGTATATGATGTTGCTTTTGCTCTTCGACATTTTCTTTCCATCAACGTATAAATGAGCTGCATGAAGCCAGTAATGAGCAAATGGTTCGTCAGTGACGCCTTCAATCACCGCTATGATGTAGTCATGATGGCGGATGATGTTGTCAATGCCACCACAACAGATATCCACCTTATAGCCTAAATGTTGTGTTAACATAGCGGGGTCTTGAACATTCCATGCGGGTCTCCCCCGACCAATATTTGTGTCCCAGTAAACTTTGTCCCCTTCCTCATAACCGCGCCACAGGATGAAGTCTCCTCGGTTCCATCTATTACCTGGGTAGGTATCCTTGTGAAAGCGTCTCTTTTTCTTCGGCCACTTACTCATGTCCAAACCATAAAGTTTACCAAATCCCTTGAACTTCAAAGGATCGTAGTAGACGTTACCGTTATACCAATAAGCGTAACCCTTCTCCAGTAGAACTTTTATGAGCAGAACGGCTTGGTCAACGCTGGTTGAAGATTTGGGAATGTATTGAGGATTCCTCACCCTCAGATTTTTCAATTCTTTCAGGAATATTTCGGTGTTTCTCTCAGTCAACTCCTTTAAACTTGTACGTTCCTTCTCCGCCTCAGCTATTGCCTTATCCTCTACATCAGTAATGTTTAGAACTCTCTCCACTCTATAGCCAAGATACTCGAGGTAACGATGTAAGATGTCCTCAAAAAGGAAAGTACGATAATTACCAATGTGCGGCAATTGATAGATAGACGGTCCACAAGTATG
>JAGLRI010000188.1 GCA_023136395.1 Candidatus Bathyarchaeota archaeon
TAATGTACGATAATGCCTGTGTGCATTTATTTCTTTTTGGAGACAGAAGTGGCGGGCAGCTTATGCCAATCGGGTTCTTGGAGCTGGTCTTCAATACAAATGTGTTACAACTTGACCATTTTAAAGTAACGGATGACCTGCAGGGGAAAGGGTACGGGAGAGAGATGTATCAATGGCTTGAAACTTATGCGAAGGAGAATGCTGTGAAAAGGATCACCCTCCACTCCTACAAACTGGCTACAGGATTCTGGGAGAAGATGGGATTTGCACCTAATGACCTCGAGAAGGGAAACATGATTAAGGTGTTGACATGAGCGGGGATATCCTTGTTTCAGGAAAAACAGGGGAAAAAGTATAACCTACACTAATAGTTCTTAACTAAGCTGAACCTCCCTGGGACATGTACGTTAGTTGATTTGTTTAATGAAAAATGGGTTGCATTCATATATGATTAGTACACAGCATGGTCTTTTCCGCGGTTGGCAAAAAAGGTGATGACGCGATGTTAACGGGATTCGTCAAGTTCTTCAAAGAGTTGGATCGCCGCGTCAAACTCACCATCGCGGGAACCGGAATTCACAACTGGAGTCAACGCCTCTCCGGACAGTACAATCAACTGTACGCGCAGGATTTAGGCGCGGACCCCGTGGAGTTAGGTGTGTTAAACAGTGTCGGCTCCGCCCTCAGTTCCGTCGTTTCGGTGCCTCTTGGCTGGCTCGCTGAAAGGTACGGCGCCAAGAAGGTGATGCTGTTGGCCTTAGGCTTCGGTCTCATCTCTGCTACCATTTATGCCTTAGCTGGCACCTGGTGGATGCTCATCCCCGCCGTCATTCTTGCGGGTATGGTTCGGATTATGCCGCTCACCGACTTGATCTTCATGAACTACACGAAACCCGAGTTACGAGCGACGGTGATGAGTTTTTCGCGGGTTCTGTGGGGCACGCTCAACATCTTTGCCCCCATGACCGCAGCCGTGGTCGTCGCTACGTTCGGAGGAATCAACGCGGACGGCATTCGACCCCTCTACTTTATCCGCGTCGTGTTGATCATGGTGGTGCTTCTGTTCTTTGCCCTAAAGTTGCCTCCCCTCCCCGGCTATATCCGCCAAAAAACGCGGACGACACCGGCTAAAGGCAACGGATTCCTCCAAGATTTTCGAGACTTATTTGCTGGTGAAGAGGGACTGAAACGTTGGATCGTGATACGGCTGGTCCGAACGTTCGCTGGGAGCCTCGCGATGCCCTACTCTCCGTTGTGGAAGGTGCATGTGAAGGGTGCGACTCCCTACATCCTAGGGATCATGGGTACCGCCGCCGTGATCGTCTCCCTGCTCTTACAGATTCCCGCGGGTCGTGTATCCGACCGGATTGGTCGGAAAAAAGCCTTCTTCCTGTTACGTCCCTTCGCGTATCTCAGCACCTTCCTATTGGTTTTCGCTCCGAGTCCGGAGTTCTTGATCCTCGTCGGGCTGCTGGAAGGAATCGGACAGGTGGGTATGACCCCGTTTATCACCATGCAGTGGGAGATGGTGCCGAAGGAGAAGCGCGGCCGATGGTTTGGCATCGAAGGGCTCCTCCGATTAGCATCAATTCCCGCAACGATGTTGGGCGGCATCCTCTGGCAACAGGGCTTTATGACGGAGGTTCTGCTTCTTCCTATTCTCCTAGAAGTTGCAATTGTTATCCCCGTTATGATTACGATTCCAGACACCCTGAAACGAAACAATCTGTAGCAAAAGCGCTAGCTAGCTCTCATTCGAGAATTTCCTAAAGTGACTCGATGAAATCTCTAACTACCTGATTGAACCTAGCTAACTAGCTAGAAAACCACAATGCAGGCATTAAAACACATGTCTAACAGTTTCTTTCCTGCAAGTTCTTTGTATTTTTAAAACCTACTATCATATGTGTACGCAATCCGTCTAGTCAAGATAATCTATTACTCTTCCCTCTTGGGTTAACGTATAGATGATCTGTCCCTTTCTGCTTTCCTTCACGATGCAGAAGTCGTGCTCCAAAATGCTCAAGTGCCACTCAAGTGAGTCCACAGCTAGTCCCGTATGAGATTGGAGTGCAGTTATGGTTCTGTATCCGTCTCGGATAGCTCTTAGAATCTGGCGCCTCACTGGATTGCTGATCGCGCGGAGATATTGTTGATGATACTCTCGGGTCTCTTCAATTGATTTTTCTCTTCTTGACACTTCTTCTCTGGACATGTACCATCCCTCTCTGAATCTCATTCTTAGTGAGCTTTACTGTCTCGCGCGTGCCATGTTAGCTAGCTAAATGCTGATACTATTAGAAAATTCGATGGTGTGCCTTTTGAAAAAGATTACACACTTATTCTGACAACCATACGTTTATACACACGGATTCGTATAATAATAAGTACTATGGAAATTTTAGGAAAAAAAGAGCTAATCGGCAATAAACCGTTTTGTCTTTTCTAGATCCTTATTTTCATGTTAACGGAATAGTATGAGTTCAGAAAATGAATGATATTAAAAGAGGCTATCGTAAATGAGTACCATTAGAAGAAGTTATCCCAATAATTATGGAACAAGGGGTAGACCCTCAAGTGGACACTCAAAAACTGCAAAAGAAGCTACACAGTATCT
>JAGLRI010000189.1 GCA_023136395.1 Candidatus Bathyarchaeota archaeon
AATCCAAGCTTTTCAATCTGAAGCAGACAGTGCGCATCAAAAACATGTTCAGATGAAACAGGAAGTTAAGGATTTTAACAAAAAACACATCAAATTGTCACATCAAATTACTACTCTTAAACAAAAACTTCACCAAGTGGAAGAGGAAAAACAAAATAAAAGAAAACTAGAGATCAGTAAGGACTTGGAAGAAACGGCTTTAGATAAACTTAGACGCGGTGAGAAATTAACTTGGGAGGAGTTCAAAATACTTGCGGAAAAAAAGGCACTATAATCTTACTTTTAAAAATCTTCTGCTTTCAGAATTTTAAATAGAAATGAAGATAAACCATTAGAAAATATTTATTGTATGATATGCTTTCATGCATGATAGGAGAAGATTGATGTCGGAAAATGCAGAGGAGAAAACGGAACGGATTCTCGTCCTTTGCGTTGATAGAGATAATGATCTGGGTGTAAAAGCTAGGATAAAGACGCCCGTTCTTGGTAGAGAGGAAAACTTGAACGCCGCTGTAAGCTTGGCTCTTCAGGATCCTGAGGATCCTGACTCTAACGCTGTTTTTGAGGCAGTTAGGATCTATGATCGTTTAAGAGATAATGGAGTTCCGGAAGAAAATCAAATTGCAACTATCACCGGTTTAGAGCGGGCTGGTGTGGATGCAGATAGAAAAATTGTATCTGAGCTCACTTCTGTTCTTGAGGAGTTTCCCGCAAGTGGCGTTATTCTTGTTACCGACGGTTATTCAGATGAAGCCGTTTTGCCATTAATTCAGTCTAGGGTGCCCGTGAATTCGGTGCGAAGAATTGTAATAAAACATAGTGAATCAATCGAAGAAACAGCGGCCATATTTTCTCGCTATTTAAAAATTCTCACGGGAACTCCCAGATATTCTCGGTATCTTCTTGGTCTACCCGGGATTCTGATAATCGTTTTAGCTGTTTTGTCGTTGATACCAAGTGGCTTACTCTATGCATGGACAGTAATTTTTGTTATCGTAGGTACATTCTTCTTTATCAAGGGATTCGGAATTGACGAGAAGATTCGAAGATATTCTCCACCTCCGCTGTCGGGACAGATAATAGGTTTTTCTGCCGCTATGGGTATTTTATTAATTGGGATTGGGAGTTATCAAGCGTTATCCTACCTTTTTAGAAATTGGGATGCTGTTGTAACAGCGATACTGGGATTCTACCCACCCACAGAACCAGCTCAATGGCTTGTGTTACTTCCTCCACTAATTGGACATTTCATTTCTCGATCAATAACTCTTATTGTAATTGGCGTTTGCGTTTTGCTTTCAGGTTTATCAATCCGTTATTTCTTGAGACGTGATCCTAGGATATGGCGTACCTTTGTTGTCATAGTTGCTTGGGCTTGGTCACGACAGATCCTCTATGAAGTATCACAAATTCTTATTAGCCCTGAATGGTCTTATCAGAATCTTGTTTTTGATATTATTGTCGGTATACTTTTAACCTTGACTACTGCCTTTCTCACCTTTCTATTAAATAAACGATATGCACCATTTTTCAAGGGGGGGGACACAACTGAAGGTCTTTCCGAAACTATCGAAAATCAGCAGTAGAGATAAAAACAGACCGGGGTAAGGTTTGAACTTGCTCAAAAACATTGCACACGGACTAGGTATTTACAAAATATATGAGAAATGGCTTTGGAATCAAGTGAAATCTGAGAAGAAGCCAGAGCACATAGCCATTATCCTTGATGGAAACCGCCGTTGGGCCACTAAACGGCTGTTGGATCCTTGGGTGGGCCATCACTATGGCGTAAAAACAATTGAGGATCTGTTGGGCTGGTGTCTAGATTTAGGTGTAAAATCGATCACTCTCTACGCTTTTTCAACCGAGAACTTCAACCGTTCCCCAAAAGAAGTGAATGAAATCTTAGAAATATTGGAGGAAAAGCTGCAACAGGTTCTCAAAGATGAACAAATTCATAAACATAAGGTTAATGTTAAGGTCATAGGTCGGCTCAATCTTTTACCTAAAAAATTACAAAAAACGATTAGACAAATAGAAGATATTACAAATAACTATGAGGAGCATTTTTTAAATATAGCAATAGCTTATGGCGGAAGAGCAGAGATTGTTGATGCCACAAGGGAAATCGCCGAAAAAGTGAAGAGGGGAAGTTTAATGCCCAAGGAAATAGATGAAACAGTTTTTGAGAGACACTTGTATACAGCTCATATGCCTAAACAAGATCCCGACCTCATTATCCGAACCTCGGGGGAGGAACGATTGAGCGGCTTTCTTCTGTGGCAGTGTGCGTATAGTGAGCTTTGCTTCCTAGATGTCTATTGGCCAGAGTTTAGAAGAATCGATCTCTTAAGGACGGTGCGGACGTATCAGAGGAGAAAAAGACGTTTTGGAAAATAAAGTGAAAAATATTAAGAATCCTTTTTAATTCATTTTCTCTTTTTTGCACTTACTACGGAGATCACGTCTCTCTCCTTTAGTACGTAGTTTTCTCCAACCCTCCGTTTTTTCCGGGCTTCCACAGCATGGATGAAACCTTCTCCCAGTTCGGTGTGAATTATGTACGCCAGTTGACGTGCGGTGGTTCCGTATGGCACTAAATATGCATCTGGGAGC
>JAGLRI010000019.1 GCA_023136395.1 Candidatus Bathyarchaeota archaeon
ATTGCGGCATCAATATTTCGGTGTTTTCCTTCACTCATCGTTAAACCTACTCCGAAAAATATGATGCCTAACTTACATCTCATCATGATGTCTGCAATTTCTTCGAGGAGTTCTACTGGCACCCCAGCAACGTTATCTACGTCAAGTTCCTCATTCTTGATAATAGCGCGCAATGCTTGCAATAGCTCATAATCCTTATTTGGTTCAACCTGAATGAAATAATCAGCAATTTCAGCGGAGCGTGTTTTTCGGACATCTATAACGATAAGTTTTCTTTCCTCACGGTATAGGGTATAGGGTAATCGCTGTTCAGTTTTTGGAGGGGTGGATACATCCTTTTTTAGTGTCAGGTTTGTTGCCCTCAGCAATTTCTTCTTTACTGAAGTGGCAGTTGAGCGTAAAAGATAATGCTGCCAGGTGTCTGTTTGAAATCTGCCCTCCGAAAAAGCTGTGTATCGTTCAATATGACGAGGATGGGAACTCCAAGGATTGCTCCCCCAATAGATAATTAGGTCTGCTCGATGCCGCAGCTGGCCTAAGGTGCATGATGCTAAACCAACATCGTGAACTGCAAGTATTGAAGGCCCATGACACGTGGTGGTCGTATTATCAATAACACCACCTACCTCTTCAGCTAACTCCAGTCCCACCTTAATTGCTTCACAACTTGTACAACTCCAACCATATAGTGTAGGATAAATTGCAGATTCGAGAATTTCTGCACTTTTCTTAATAGCTTCATCTAACGAAACCTTAACCAATTCACCGTTTTTCCTAATGAGCGGAGTTGAGTTCCTATGATTAGAGTAATTCAAAAATTTGGCTTCGCCAATAGCACACGCATTCTTAACATCTGTGATTATGTTGTTTTTCACAGTAACCTCGATATCATCACAGAAACAACCACAAACCGGACACGTAACAGCAGAAATAATAGACATCTCTATCCCTTCCCATAACATTCTTTGAGTAAATCGGGTAAACTCAACACTTTCTCATCAAGCGCGGGTTCTATTTCAGCCGACAAACCCTTAAGCGAAGGCATACCTGTCCCATGGGTTTTTGGATCCACAATAAGGTTCGCCCAGGGACCATATGGGATAAACACAATCATGGGATGTGGGCCCCTAGCTGATTCCTTAGCCTTTACAACCACTGAACCGAAGTCAGTAATGACTTTAATATTATCGTTCTCCTTTATCCCAAGAGATATTATATTGTCAGAGTCCACCTCACAAACCGCCACGCTTTTCAAGTACTCCTCTGAAAGCTTACCATATTCCTTTCCTGTACCTTGATCTATCGTTCGCCCGGTTAACAATAAAACTTTCAATTTAGGCATAGTCATCCCCTCTGATCACAAGAGACATTTTTTAAATATTTTATAAACGTTAAACCTTGAACATTTTAATTATTGGGCAACTTTAAAAAGCTTATTATTTTGCCATGAAAGAAAATACAGTTATGCAAAAGGAATCAGAATCTTTTGATACAAAAACTAGAAGATTAAAAATCATTGAAATGTTAGAAACGGAGTATCAAGACGCAGAAACATCTCTAAAATACAATAACCCACTGGAGCTTCTTGTGGCTACGATTCTTTCTGCTCAATGTACAGATAGTAGGGTAAACATTGTCACGAAGTCTCTCTTCAAAAAGTATAGGAATGCAGAAGACTACGCCAAAGCCGATTTAAAGAAGCTCGAAGAAGACATAAGATCCACCGGGTTTTATCGAAACAAGGCCAGAAACATAAAGAAAAGTTGCCAAATTTTAATTGAAAAGTTCAACTCACAAGTTCCGAAAACCATGGAGGAACTGCTTGGCTTACCCGGTGTTGCTAGAAAAACTGCAAATATCGTCTTATCTAACGCTTATGGGATTATCGAGGGAATAGCTGTAGATACTCATGTCCGTAGACTTGCAAAAAGACTTGGATTTTCAGAGCATACAAATCCGAATAAGATAGAGAAGGATTTGATGAATATAGTTCCAAGAGACAAGTGGATGAGGTTTACGGATCTACTAATTTTTCATGGTAGAAAAATTTGTGCTGCGAGAAAACCAAAATGTGGAATATGTATCTTGAACAAGTTATGTCCCTCAGCTTTCACCGTTTAATTAAGGCGATAGGAATCAGTTTTTTAGAGAATGTTATCACTCTTTTAACTCTTTTAGGCAAAGCTTATTTTATTTTAATTCTAAAAGGCATTATTGTGTAAAAGTAGTATGAAGTTTTCATTTATCAATCCCAGCCTTCCTCAAGAAGTTTTGAATATGTGCACTACAGCATGGCCTCCGTTAGGCATACTATATTGTGCAGGAGTTTTAATGAAAGAGGGAATCGAGGTTTCCATACTTGATCAAGCTGCCAGAGGATTTTCATTGAAACAAACTCTAGATTGGGTGGGGAGGGAAGACCCGGACGTACTTGGTTATTCAGCATTGTATCGAGTACCCGAGACAGCGGAATATGTGAAAGAGAATAATCCAAATATTACCATCATTTTTGGAAATTATTACGCAACCTTCAACGCCGAAAGAGTTCTAAACAAATATCCTTTTGTAGATGTCATTGTTAGAGGAGAGGGAGAGTATACCTGTCTCGAGCTTGCAAAGTGTTTAGAAAAGGAAGGAAGTTTAAAGGAAATTAAAGGTATAACCTTTAGAAATGGTGAGAAAGTCTTCTCTACCCCTGATAGGCCATTAATTAAGGATGTGGACTCTCTCCCATTCCCCGATCGTGAGTTAATGGATACCAAATATACTTCGACAATTCTTGGTGTAAAGGTTGCCACTAAAAAATTTACATCATTGCTTTCATCGCGTGGATGCCCCTTTAATTGCAGATTTTGTGGATGCAGAAAATTCGCTCGAGGAATGTGGAGGCCAAGATCGGTAGAGAATATAATTAAAGAATTGGAATTATTGAAAAGTCAAGGTTATGAACAATTTATCTTTGTAGATGACACATTCACATTGAATCCTAAAAGAGTTACAAAGCTATGTCAAGAAATGAGAAAAGAAAAGATAGATATGGAGTGGTTCTGTGACTCTCGAGTAGACACTTGTAGATTCGATGTGTTTAGAGAGATGGTTGAAGCTGGTTGCAGAAGCGTCTACTTTGGGATAGAAAGCGCTAACCAAAGAATTTTGAACTATTACAGAAAGGGAACAACCTTTGATCAGTCAAAGAATGCTGTTTATACAGCTAGAAAAGCAGGCATAGACGTAATTGTGGGTTCATTCATAGTGGGAGCTCCTAATGAAACTGGGCGAGAGATTCAAAAAACCTTAAAATTTATTAATAAACTAGACATAGATGTGCCCTCAATAAACGTTCTTAGGGCTTTTCCCGGAACCGATCTCTGGAAAGATCTCATAGCGAAAGGGTGCATTGATGAGGATAAATTCTGGGAAACCGGTGTGTTTGTTTCCCAAGTTTCTCCACACGCTGTTCCTTTTGAAAAAATTTGCTCAATGATTCATGAACATTTCCAAACATATTATATTCATCCAAAATATTTGCTGAAGGAGATATCAAGGACGTTAAAAAGTTCCTTTAGGATGAAAGCAGTTCTTAATAACTTAATCAGGTTAAATCAAATGGCTGACATGGTGAAACAAGGAATTGTTCTCAATTACTAACTTTACAGACACGTATTGACAAAACTAGGAAACTTTTCTCTATAGTGAGAAATTTGAGTTAGTTGACTCTTTTTTTTACAGCGTTAGAGGTTCGTCTTAAGCATTCAAGTGCGCATTCATAGGTTGGAAAGCTTTTTAGCCCACATTCAGGACCTGCATAGGGGACCCTTTCCGCACCAAATTGGTTAATTATCTTATTCAATCTTTTTTTCATTACCTCTACTTTTTCTATAAATATGGTTGGATCAAGTTTTCCACTAGTGATGTTTTTCCAAATCTCAGCAACCTTTTCGTCGATTGTTAGCTCCCCAGTTTTTTGTTGAGGGCTTGCAACTATGCTCTCTCTGATGAGTTTATCAAAATCTGATATACATATGCTTGCCTTTAGAAATTTATCTGTTGATTCTAAATTTTTCTTTGTTTTTTTCGATTGGTAGATGAGGTCCCCTACATGAGATTCGACAATGTTAAGCGAGTTTAACTCCCAAAATAAGTCATTTGTAGTATCATGTAGATGTAAGCATGTAGGTATACCTCTGGAGGCAGCATTGTGAAAGATCATCTCCCAAGCTCTTTGAAGATTCTCTCTCCCTTGAGTACCATAATCGATTAGGGGATCGTCTATCAGCCCAAAAGTTGGTTCATCTACTGCAACCATGCTAACGCTCCCATTTTTTCCAATAAAAATGTTGTTTTCCACGATTCGAGAGATAATTTCTCCCAACTTGTTGAATTTACTTTCGTCTCTATGGACGAAGAAATTCGACAATGTGTACGGTCCAGTGACACAAATCTTAATCTTGAAAGGATTCCCGATTTTCTCAACAATTTCACTGGAATTTCTTCTTATTGCAGCCACCTCGGAAATACAAGTATTATCCGTTCGGATAGACAGAATGCCGCTCTCCACATATCCTCCCTTTATTTTCTCTACTCCGTCGATCAACTCAAAGTAAGTTTTGTTCATATCCCTAAATTGGGGATAATTTGGGATATCAATACCTGCTCTTAACTTGTGAATAAAACTTTGAACTATTTTTTTTTCGAAATAGTTATCTGGAGTAGAACTGGGAGAAGGAAAAGCAGACTGTGAGTAAGATTTAGCGCTATCTAAAAATTTCTTAAAATCCCCAACAAAAGGTAGGCTACCAAGATCAATTGATTCAACCACGGAAAAAACCTCCGTCTTTTAACCTCAACACCTTGGATTGTTTCAACTCACATTAGTATTTTGATGTAAGGTTGTTTTAAAGTGCTCCCATCCTCGTGCTTCGATATAGATTGGCTTCTCCATAGTCTCAAATATTAGATCAAGTTTCTTTGTGACAAGCCCGATTTTTTTTATTTGGGTTCCAACATGCTTCATGGTTTCCTCCACCTTTTTCCATAATTTAGGCTTGACTGTTATTACAAGCTCATACTCCTCTCCACCATATAAAGCAAGTTCTATTGGATCGAGATCATGAATCTCTGCAAATTTTTTTACTTCCTGAGCGATCGGAAGAGTGTCAATAAGGAATCCCACTTTGCTTGCCTTCGAAAGTTCATGGAGACTCCAAGCTAAACCATCGCTGGAGTCGATGGATGCTGTTACCGCCCGAGTCTTGGCAAGAACTAAACCCTCGGTAACCCGAGCATAGGGCATAAGAACAGCGTCGACTAGCGCTTTTCCGATTTCGGGTGGTTGTGAAAAATTATTAAGTAAAATCTTCAAGCCAGACATCGGTTTACCAAAAAAACCTGTTGTAGCAATTAAATCACCTGGCTTTGCGCCACTACGCCCCATAAAAAGATTTTTTCTACATACACCAAACGCGGTGCAACTGATGATTAAATCAGAAGCTTCATTTGTATCACCACCAATGACGTAAGCACCATATTCACGAGCGCCATCGTTTAGTCCTTTACCAATCTGTTCAATGTCTTTTTTGGTAAGATCATTTGGACATCCAATCGCCGTAAGCACCCCAATCGGCTTAACTCCTTTAGCGGCTAGATCACTTATGTTCATAACAACCGCTTTACGAGCTGCTTGCCAAAAATTCATTTGAGGGGGGACATCAGTCTTTCCAACAAGCATATCGGTCGTTAGAACAGCAACCCGTTCGTGGTTGATATTAAAAGCTGACGCGTCATCCCCTAACGGAAAAGGAATGTTAGGCATACGTTCTAAACAACTAAAGATGATCTCAATTATTCTACGCTCGCCAAGCTCTTTAGCCAAACACAAATAGAAGCCTCCACGCTTTGAGTTATGCATCCGAAGTTCTTAAAAATGTGTTCTTCACTTAAATCCGATTAGTAAGCCCCGGTGGCTCAGCCCGGTAGAGCAACGGCTTCGTATAAAAGTAGAAAGAGCCGTCAGTCGCGGGTTCAAATCCCGCTCGGGGCTCCAAACCACTAAAATGAAAACAGGTATGCATTGACACTAAGGTTGGGACCGCTTCAATATAAGATTAAGGCTGTTGGGTAGGCATAACTTCTTTAGGTTAAATTAGCTGTGGTTTTTCAAGCAACGCACTTTTCGTTCCCAAAGATCCATTTTTATAATGCGGCTTCCGTAAGACGGAGTCATTTGATTTCTCAAGTTCTCTCGCTTCGTCAGCTAGCTTAGCTGCTTCTCTCATCATTTCATGTCCAGCAGCAATTATGGGGACATATCGTTCCATTTCTTTCACCTTAAAGCACCCTTCCATGTTCAACTCTGCAACGCGTCGAGATATCTCATAAGCAGCCATTGCCTTTGCCTTAGCGTACGGATTCTTAAAGCCAGCTGCTTTAACCGCTATTTCCTTATTAATTCTTATATGGGGTAACGTAGGTTTCTCTCCTCTCTTTAAGGATCCAATAATATCATCAATACTCTCTAAAACAACCTTGAACACACCGGTGATAGCGAGAACCTTAAGAACATCTGAGTTGAACAATGCCATCTCTGTGGGGTCTAAGAACTCCCGTCGGGCGCCAATCATGGAGTCTGCATCAACTATGATATAACCAAAACCAGATTCTTCAAGCTCCTTCCTTATTCTATTAGCGGGACTATCAGATATTATTACTAATGGCATATTTGCCTCAGCCAACATCTTTCTAGCCTCTGTGGGACCATCAGTCGTCTGAGCTGGGCCGATTAGGAGCACAAGGTCTGGTTTCTGTTGAATTATTAATTTTGTGACCTCTTGGCATTGGGATATACCAAGTTTAGCACCTGATCCGACGACTCTAACATCGATATCAGTTCTCTCAGCCCTCTCATCTAACAGAAACTCCACAAGGGGAAGCGTACCAATACAACCAACCTTCAAAACGCCGATTTTTATAACTTGAGACATAAAGATCTTCCTATACTTATTAATGAAAGCATTTCTAACGTAAGAAATATAAAAAAGTTATTTATAACCCTTTAAAAACACGATAAATTCAGCCTATTGAAAGATAAATATAATTTTTCAAGCCATATTTAAAGCCATTTTATGAACTGAACGCAAACATCTATAGTTATAAACAGGTGTAATCATAGCTCATTATGGCTGAAACTTCCAATTCTCTCAAAACTCGAAGGATCGACTTCCCCTCACCGTGTTTGCATGCAAGAAAGATATTAGTCAACTAGCAAGCCATAAGATTTCAGAAAGCTATAACTATCTGAAATTTACGCTTATCCCTTTTTTCTTTAGATACTTCTTGGCTTCTATTATGGATACCTTGCGGAAATGAAAGATCGAAGCGACTAAAAGGGTTGCAGCTCCGCCTTTAATAACGCCATCGTAGAGATGTTCTAACTTCCCTGCTCCGCCTGAAGCTATTATAGGTATAGAGACTGCTTCAGAGATCGCCCTCGTGAACTCTAGATCGTATCCATCTTGTGTCCCATCCCGGTCAATACTGGTGGGAAGTAACTCTCCAGCACCTAAGACTTCGCATCTTTTCGCCCACTCTACGGCATCTATGCCGGTTTCAGTAGTCCCGCCTCTAACGACCACCTCAAAGTTAGAGGGCATTTTATTATTTCGACGCCCGTCAATTGCGACTACGATCCGTTCTTTTCCAAAGCGCTCAGAAGCCTCTTTTACAAATTCTGGCCTTCTAACCGCAGCTGTGTTCACAGAGACTTTGCTAACACCTATCTTGAAGAGTTCAATCATATCCTTTAGACTAGAGATTCCTCCACCCACTGTGAGGGGTATGCTAATAACCGCAAGGACATCCTTCACCCATTTCAGCCTAGTTTTTCTACCCTCTATCGTAGCGGAGATATCAAGGATCGCCAACTCATCAGCGCCCTCTTCCTGATAGAACTTGGCGTTTACTATTGGGTCCCCAGCATCTTGCAGGTCTATAAATTGGATGCCTTTTACTACTCGCCCCTCTTTCATGTCGAGACAAGGCATTATTTTTATGATACTCATTTGAAGTCATCACCATTTTAATAATGTAAGTTGTTTTAATCTTATCTGCTAGCTAGCTCATGTTTATATAATGATCCTTAGGTGTATGATACGATAATGAGTTTAAAAATTGAATATCAGCTTTGTTGAACTCCAGAGTATTCAATAATTTTAGGCACAATCCATTCAAAGCCAATTGCCATGATGTGTACGCCAGCAACCTTTGTATTTTTAAGTTCTTTTATGAAATCACCGAAAAATTCAATATTCTTTTGAACAACTCCCTCTTTTCCTCCTTCTTCATTGGCTTCGATCAAACTTTGTTGAACTTCGTCTGGAACTACAACACCCGGAACGAATTTCATAAAGTATTTCATCATGTTTATTGATCTGAAAGGTGCAATCCCAATAAGTACAGGAATATCTAAATGGGACATTTCTTTCATGAAGCGGTTGGTGACTTCAACGTTATAAACACATTGTGTTTGTACAAAATCGACGCCTAGCTTAGCCTTCCTCTCTATTTTTAGAATCTCAGGCTCTAAGGGATCTGCATTCGGATTTGCTGCTATGCCAACATGAAACTTTGGTGGGTTGTCAATCTTATTTTCGTTAAGGTCGACTCCTTCGTCAACCATTTTTCTTATGAGGTGAACTAGAGTTGCAGAGTCTAGATCGAATACATTTTTCGCTTGGGGATTGTCTCCAACTGTTGTGTGATCTCCCGTCAGTGCTAAAATGTTCTTTATTCCCACTCCCCCAGCTGCCAATAAATCGGAAGTTATTGCTAATCGGTTTCGATCTCTACAGGTGACTTGGTAAACAGCTTCTACGCCTACCTTCTTTTGAATTATGTAAGAGGGGATTAAGGCGTTCATGTAGGCGAATGATGTTGGGTTGTCCGTGACGTTTATGGCCACAACATGACCCTTCAAAGTTTTTGCTCCCTCTATCACTTCGTGAAGGCTTGTTGTCTTAACTGGTTCAAGTTCACCAGTGAACACAAACTTTCCTTCGGTTATATGCTTCATCAAATTGCTATAAACTTTCGTCATGTAGCTTCCACCTCCCCCACAAAAGTTTCGCCGAGTTCGCGCGGAGATTCCATATTCCTGTGATCTCTTGGTTCTCTAAATTTAGTGAACAAGTCTAAGCGGTCTTTTTGTTTGAGACGATTGTGGATAAGAATCCATGCACAATCTTTCACCCAACCCCCAACTTCACATTTGCCTTTCGATTGGCCGCCACACGGGCCATTTAGAAGACTTTTTGCGCATCTAGTTATCGGGCAAACACCACCCGTTTCGAAGAGAATGCACTCTCCACAGGCACTACAAAGTTCATAGAATTTTTTTAGTTGACGATCATGCATTCCTATAAACAATGTGTCTTGCGCTGGAATCACAATTATATCTTCGAAAACTTCAGCTATTGTTTGTGCACCTACACCACAAGCCATCGACAAAACTACATCAACATCATCTATTAATGGTCGAAGTGAGGTAGCAACAATTTGGCGATCGCATTGACGGAGAACTGTGGCTGTTTTTATTTTTATGTCCCTATTCTCCTTTAGCTTTTTAGCCAGTTCCAATATGACACTCATTAATTCTACCTGTTTTTGTCCTCCTTCCTGGTAGATGCCTACACAACCATCGCAACCTACAATAAGCACATTGTCAGCTGGTCCTATCATGTCAAAAATTTTGTTGATTGGTTTCCGCTTGACAATTATCATTCTTCAAGCCTAACGTAGAGTTCGTATAGCTAGCTATATAATTGTTTAGTGGTTTTCAAAGAGTCTGTTAAGATACAACCGGAATTATGGCTTCTGGAATTACGGTTTCTGGAATAACGGCTTCCGGAATAAGTGCTTTGGTTAACCCCATCTCTCTGAAAAGTTTGGGTACGATTTCTTGGTAGTGAACGGACATCACGTGACATCCAGCAGATAGCCCGGATTTCATTAGCTCAGTGATAAATGGAGTAAAGAATTCCAAGTTTATTTTATCGTACATTTTTCTTCTCTCTTCTTTTGATTTTGCCTTGCTTTTCACCTGTTTAAATTTAGTTAAAAGGTCTTTTGGAACCGAAACTCCTGGAACAAACTTGTCAAATTGTGCAGCTACTCCATAACTTTTCATAGGGAATATACCGATCAAAACCGGCACTTCAAAAATCTTGAACATGCGGAGGAACTCGATGGTTTTTTCAATGTCAAAACAGACCTGAGTTTGGACGAAATCCGCTCCATTTTCGACTTTCCGGATGACCTTCCATATCTCTGGTTCTATAGGATTCGAGTTTGGATTAGCAGCGACACCAATGTTAAATTTAGGCCGCGGACCTTTTATGTCAAGCCCATTGAGGTCTTTTCCTTCCTCAACCATTCGGCGTATCATACCCGTTAGAAGAGCGCTATCAAGGTCAAAGACTGGTTTTGCATTCGGCATGTCTCCAAGAAGTGTGTGATCCCCAGTTAACGCTAAAATATTTTTAATACCAAGAGCAGCGGCTCCTAATAGATCCGAAGTAAGGGCGATTCTGTTTCTATCACTACATCTCAATTGATAAACAGTTTCAATCCCTGCTTCTTTCTGGATCAGGTAGGCTGCGACAAGGCTTGAAACAGTAACGTTTGAAGCAGGATTGTCTGTAACATTGCAGGCCTCAACATATCCTTTAAGCAATTTTGCTTCCGTTATTACTTCCGAAAGGTCTGTGGTTTTTAGGGGTTCTAACTCGCCTGTGAAGACGAATTTTCCCGATTGTATCCTCTTCATCAATTCTGAGTGAGCTTTTACCAAAGTTATAATCCTCCATCTCATCTCTACTTTGAAATCTTTGAAGACTCTTGAGCTTTCGTTTCTTTAGCATCTTTTATAGCCTTTAAAATGTATTCCTCAGTTTCCGCAGGTCCCATCACAGGAGTCTTTCGATTAAGGCGGTGAGTGGGGATAGCGTCAATCCCCCTTGGGTAGGCTTCCAGACCAAACTGGCGGGGTGGCCTAATCTTTCTAAACTGATCTAATCTGTGGAACTTTCGGAGGCGAGTCCATATAAGATACCAAGCACAATCCCGTACGTAACCTCCGACTTCACATTTACCATCGATCATTCCCCCACATGGACCGTTCATGAGGTCTTTGGGGCATCTCGTCACCGGACAAATACCACCAGTTTCTCCTAAGTGGCAGTTCCCACACGCACGACAGCGCTCGTAATATAATCCTAGACGCTCAACCTTACCGAGGAAGTGTGTGTTTAATCCCGGGATGCAAGGTATATCTGCCACTTCAGCGAGGGTCTGGATTCCCGCACCACAACCCAAAACTAAAAGCGCGTCTATCTCCTTTCCCTCCTTCAGGAATTGCTTCTGGATTTTACGCCAAGCTCTACGAGAAAGACGCTCATCGCATGGTGCTTCAACAATCGTTGTAGTTACGAACCATTTTCCTCGAAGGCGATCAGCCATTTCCATGACTTGTTTCTCGCCTCCTGTCTGAACCGCTGTAGAACAAGTGCCACAGCCGACAACTATGACGTTGGCATAGGGTTCAAGGTACCTTTGAATTTCTTCCATAGGTTTCTGGGTTGTTAATATCAATTAACTCACTATTCTCGCTCTGAAGAGGACAAGGTATAATATAAATCTTCCCAAAAAACTAATATAACACCCATAAAAACTAAGTTGTCATTATTTAAATACAACTCACGCGTTTTATTTAGAGGAAGTTGCAGTGGTAAACGAGATATTAGTAATAGGTGCCGGGATAGCAGGAATTACGGCTGCACTGGACCTAGCTGAACAAGGTCACCAAGTCCACTTAGTTGAGAGGGATCCCTCCATTGGAGGCCGTATGGCTCAACTTGACAAAACGTTTCCCACACTAGATTGCTCAATCTGTATTCTAGCACCAAAAATGGTCGAGATCTCGCGTCATCCAAACGTCAACCTTTTTACGTATTCTGAGGTTGTGAAGGTTCAGCCCATAAAGAATGCAAAAGCGTTTAAGGTTAAAATCATCCAGAAACCACGATACGTAGACAGTGTGAAGTGTACCGGGTGTAGGCTATGTATGGAAAAATGTCCGGTAAAGGTGCCCAGCGAATTTGAAGAAAAAATGGGCTCTCGAAAGGCTATCTACATCCCATTTCCTCAAGCAGTACCTGCGGTGTCGGTTGTTGATAGGGAACACTGTCTTTACTTTACGAAGGGAGTATGTAAAATTTGTGAAAAGGTTTGTCCCGCAGAAGCTATAGATTTTGACCAGAGTGCCCAAGAGGTGGAACTGGAGGTTGAAGCCGTCGTTGTTGCTACAGGATTCGACCTCCTTGACCCCTCAATTTTACCCCAGTATGGCTATACACGATTTCCTAACGTCTTAAAATCTATCGAGTACGAAAGAATAATGAATGCAGCAGGCCCAACAGGTGGAAAGATTGTTAGACCATCTGATCAAGCCGAACCAGAAAGAATCGCATTCATCCAATGTGTTGGATCCAGAAATGTGAATGTGAAACCGTACTGCTCTCAGTTTTGTTGCATGTACGCAACAAAGCAAGCCATGATCACTAAAGAACATAATCCAAACATCGATGTAATCATCTTATACAACGATCTTAGAGCCTCAGGAAAAGGACATCAAGAGTTAGTGAGAAGAGCTGAAGAAGAATTCAAAATAAAGTATGTTAAAGGCTTACCAAGCGAGGTCCAACTGGATCTAAAAACTAATAAATTAAAAATTAGGTATCCCGATATCCTGAGCGGTGAAGTAAAGACTACACTTACTGATCTAGTCGTTTTGTGTCCAGCTGTTGTACCAAAAAATGGTACTCATAAGCTAGCAAAAACGTTGGGCATTGACGTTTCAGAGTATGGATTCTTAAAGTCTGTGAATTCCTCTGCCCCTGTTGACACTAGCGTCCCCGGAATTTACCTTTGTGGAACTTGCGAAGGTCCAAAAGACA
>JAGLRI010000190.1 GCA_023136395.1 Candidatus Bathyarchaeota archaeon
TTCATTTCTAAGAACTTAACTTTGTCACCAAAAATTTCTGGGAGCTTTTCATATATTGGTTTAAACTTTTGACAATAACCACAAGATCGTATCCAGAATTCGACAACAACTGGTTTATCAGCTGCTTTAACCTCTATATCAAAAGATTTAGATGATACCTCCATTACATTTGCCATATTAGAACCATCCCTAAAAGATTATTACTGTCCGCACATTTTATCCAGTATCACTTTTTAAGTAAAGAATCTACCCATTATGTACGCCCCAAGAAACATTGAAGCCACTCCAAGCAGAACAGGAATGTTACCAACTCCTATGCTCGCCATAGCTGATCCAGGACATTGACCAGAGATACCCCAACCTACACCAAATATTGCCGCGCCAAGGATAGTTCTTTTATTTAGCGTACGCCTTCTTTTCTTAAATTCCTCTCCCAAGAACGGTTTTTTCAACACTTTTGGAACAAGATTAATTGTAAGCGCTGTCACAAAAGCGGACCCTCCAAGCAATATTAGCAGGCCAAGGTCTTTGAGCTGCAAGAAGCTCAGAACGATCTCCTGTTTTGACATGCCACCAAATGCTAATCCAAAACCAAAAAGTAAACCACCTGTGAAAACAATAAGATGTTTTATTCTCATGGAACAACACCCAAAGTTTCGAAAGCCAACGCAGTTAATATCCCAACGGCAATGAAAGTTATGACTGCATACAAAGAAGCATTAGAAAGAGAAGCCAAACCACTTATACCATGCCCAGAAGTACATCCTTGTGAAAGTCTTGTGCCAAACCCCACAAGAAACCCTCCTAATAAAAGACGCCACCATTGCAAAGAAGTCGTGAAGAAACCATCAGGAGACAAAGTTATAGCATAGATAAAAGCCCCCAAAATCACCCCTACCGCGAAGGTAATACGCCAACTTCTCGACTCAAGATAAGATTTTTGTTGAAAATAGGGTATTTTCGAAAAAAAAGAGATGGTTGTGCTGAAAAAACTACTTTGTGTTGCATGAATCCCCGTGACGACATAAATAAAACTGACGCCTATCCCTATTATCACACCACCAATCAAATAAGGAAAAACACCTAACGGTAACATAAAAAAAGAATAAAAATACAAATAATTAAAATGTTTTTGTTCCTAAATTGTAAAATAAATTATTTGGATAATGCCATGTTAAATTTCTAGAGAAAGGAGATTTTTTTTTTCTTAATTATTTTATTAATTTCGGTTTTACAGAGCTTATTACTTCAAAAGGAATCTTCTATTGAAGCCTCATGGCTTACGCATACAGTGGGCTCATCGGATCATCAGTTAACGGTTTTGCTGCTTTTCTTAGCGGAGCGGCTTCATACTTCATACCTATCAGCCTTTCAGGCATTATCGCTGAGTCGACCTTCATCAACAAACTAAATAACTTAAATCCACTTGGTGTTTTTGTAGAGGCCTATGGTTCAATAAACCTAAATAGCTAGCTACAGAACCTAATATCCAGAATAAACATAGATGAGGAAAAGAATTTTTGAGAGAGTTTATATCTCGAAAACTAGGGTTTATAATAAGGAAGGACTAAATTGGAGAATAATAAAAGTGTTTTTCTTGTTTCAGACGCTACAGGTTTGACGGCTGAAACGGTTGTTAAAGCGATTCTTCTTCAATTCAAACATGTTAACCCTGAAATAAAACGAATCACTAGGGTGAGAAACAGAGCGAGATTAGTCGAAGCACTTCAGTTAGCAAGTAAGGCAGAAGGGATAATATTCCATACTTTGGTGTCCAAAGATTTGCGGAATATTATGCTTTCTGAGGGTGCTAAATATGGGGTTCCAACCGTGGACTTATTAGGACCAGTGATGAATGCATTAATGAATTTCTTTGATACTCTTCCTGCGTTCAATCCAGGCTTGCAACATGAATTGAGTGAAGGGTATTTTCGTGGAATAGAATGTATCGAGTATACTATTAATCACGATGACGGTAGAGATCCAAATGGTCTTTTCCAAGCGGATTTAGTGATCGTAGGGGTTTCAAGAACGTCGAAGACACCGTTAAGTATTTTCATTTCAAATCAATATGCTTTATGTGTAGCTAACATCCCAATTATTTTAGGAGTAGATTTACCTCAACAATTATTTAATCTGAATTACAATAAAATTGTAGGACTCACCATTACACCTGAGAGGTTACAGGAGATTAGAAAAGTTCGTATTCAGGGAGTAATGGGCGATGTACCATCTGAATACGCAAATTACAATCAACTCCTTAAAGAACTAGAATATAGCCATCAAATATATGCTTCAAAAAATTGGCCGGTTATTGATGTTACGGAGAAATCTATTGAGGAGATAGCTGCGGAAATACTTGAATTAACAAATCTTTAGATTATATTATGTTATAAGCTAGCTGAAAATAAAGAAAATTCTGGCGTGTTTAGCCCCCTCCAACTGGAGGTATTATAGCGACCACATCCTCCGTCTTTAATTCCGTCTCAAGACCAAAAAGATTCCGTGCATTTACTCCATTAATTAAAAATTGTAAGGAAGGATCAATTTCACCTGTTTTTTTAACATATAGATATTTTAAGGCTTCTTCACCATATTTTGAGACC
>JAGLRI010000191.1 GCA_023136395.1 Candidatus Bathyarchaeota archaeon
GTTGACTTGGTTGGCTACCAGGAAGGCTCTGTTGTCAGCAGGACAATAATTGACAAGGATACTGGAACCCTAACCTTGTTTGCTTTTGACGAAGGACAAGGATTGAGTGAACACACAACTCCATATGATGCGTTGGTTAATGTTCTTGATGGTGAAGCTGAAATTATTATATCTGGGAAAACTTTTCGTCTGAAAGAAGGCGAAATGGTCATAATGCCTGCTAATGAACCGCATTCTTTGAACGCATTGACAAAATTCAAGATGATTTTAACAATGATACGGTCTTAATCTACAGAATTTTTTAAGTTAGATGGTGGGTCGGGAGAGATTCTAACTCTCTCCTCCGTGGAGATATATTCCTAAATCAAGCATTCTTCTCTTTTTTATGAAGTCGCATTTCCTTGGTTCTAACTGAGGTTTGTGTCTATTTTTCCCAGTAAATCAGTATGCATGTGTTCTTGGATTCCAAAATCCATAGCAAAAGCAAGGGTTTCTTTAATTTTAGTTTGTTAAGGGTAAATCAATATTAAGCGCCTTCCATTAATCGCAGTTAATGAGAAACTAGATGTCGGAGCTGAAATCTGTATGACTGAAGATTTCTGGAAATTTGTTAAAGATACTATAACTCCAATAAATCGCCTGAAGGGCTTCAACGGCACAGAATTCACATATCCATTGCTCTACGGAATTACGGGGATGAATGTTCCTAGACTACAAGAAATTACCGAAGCCTTAAACCGTGTAAAAGGGAAAGTTGGGGGGTTCTACCTCGAAGCGTTATGGTTAGCCGAACTAGTTGAGTCCCTGAAGGATGATAAAGACCAGTTCTTCATCGTTGATGATGAATTTCGAAGGATGTGTGTCGGACTCAATGAAAGAACCAATGGCTGGACGCTTCTCATCGGCGATGGAAGCAGAGACACGATAACTCGGTTGATAAAGAAACTAACGGAGAGACGATTTAAGGTCTTTGTAACCGGTAGACCCGCTAGGAACACTGGAGAATTCGACGGGAAGATAACAAGCTTCAGCTCTTCAGAGATGGGACTCACATATTTTGCCCAGATGCTTGTGAGATACGCTCTCATCTACGGTAGAGCACCAGCTGGTGATCCACACGAGATATCTCACAACATAGAGGAGCATGCTCCAGGAGTGATATTTGTGATCGGCAGGCTAAGTGGTGTAGAGAAGCTTCTCGTCCAAGGAATGCTTTCCCTTGGAACACCCGTCATAGCTCTGAACCACACTCAGGATCTTGTTGGTGCAGTACTGGTTTCTAGAACGATTAATGAGGCAGTTGAGGGAGCGTGGAGGCTTCCCAACATGAGAGCGAGGTTGGTAGAGGGTGCTACTCCAATGGTCCCTGTTCCAGTGGGTCAACTCTTTTCTCGTGAAGCGATTATGGACAATGACGTTGGGTTGAGAATCGATGGTTCTGAATGTAGCTTTATTGTAGTGAAGCCGTCCGAGAATGTGACAGAAGATCAAGTAATTGTTCTTGGCGATAGGATGACGGCTACAGCCTTCGCCGTCTTAGTCGAGTTGGGAAATAGAGAACTAGATGATCCTATGACTCTCTGGGTGGAAACGATCCTGAGACAAGTTATTAACTACGCTAAAGGAGTAAAGGTCAGAAAAGATGGAAACATCCATCTCATCATGACTAAGGAGGCATCCAAGGCTGGATTCACCTTAAGCCATCTTGGAAACCTCATAAAAACCGAGCTTAATAACGAATTTCCTGCCATAGGACCGATACGAATAACTTTCATTCTAGATGAGATGAAAACAAAGAGTATTCAGCCAGAGATCCGCGCGTTCATTAACGAACGAAACGAAAAGATCAAGAACGCCACAGAGGAGAGTGAACCCTTTTTCTATGGTTGTACTCGCTGTCGTTCCTTCTCCCTCGCTCACGCATGCACTGTCACTCCCGACCGCGTATCCCAATGTGGTAGTAGGCCCTGGTATCGAGTTAAAGCTCAAGCCATCCTCGCTCCAGAAAACGTTTACAGCCCTTGTACAGTCATCGAGAAAGGTGAGTGTTTAGATTCCTTGCGAGGAGAGTATGAGGGCGTGAATAAGTTTACGGATCAAATGACTGAGGGGCGTGTACGGAGAGTTTATCTCCACAGCATCTTTAACTTTCCACATACGGCTTGTAGTTGTTTTCAGAACATAGCTTTTCACATTCCTGAGGTGAACGGGATAGGTTTGATGCACCGAAACTTCAAAGGAACAGCCCCGAATAACGTGATGTGGACTAATCTCGCCAATCAGGTTGCAGGAAGACAGTGCAAAGAAGGTGTGGCCTCTTTTTCTAATGCTTACCTCCGTTCACGGAAGTTTCTTCAAGGCGACGGAGGCTATAGCCAAGTCGTCTGGATGACTGAAAACCTGAAGAAGATGGCTGTAGACGTCATACCCCTGAAATTTAGAGAATTGATTGCTACCGAGAAGGATGTAACAACTATTCAAGAACTAAAAAACTTCCTTAATGAGAAGAGAAGAGGTAGCTAGGTGATTTTATGGCTGATATCCAAATTTTAAACCTTACTCCAGACAATATTGCTGATTATGGTGTTTGTGGATACA
>JAGLRI010000192.1 GCA_023136395.1 Candidatus Bathyarchaeota archaeon
AGAAATTTTAAATGGACTCCACGTGGTAGCTCGTCAACTAAGACGTTTTCTTTCTAAGAAAGAAAACGTAGAAAAGGAAAAGATACGTTTTGACACTTTTTCGAAATATCTCCCAAAAATTGGAAGATTCTCAACAGAATTATCAGGAGAGAAAAAAATACCAGATGTCGATTATTTGTTAAGGAGTGTTAAGAAGATTTGAAGAGGAAAAGTAAAAGCTCCGCGATGGAAAGAAAAAAAGATGTGTTAGAGGCTCTCAGAAGCTTAGGGAAAGGAATCTACGATCAGATGAATAATGGCGTTTTTCCAGAGATTGAAATGCCAAGTCGATCGACAACTAACCTTCTCTACCACCCGGAGTTGCGACAATATGTTTTAGGAGATAAAAACGTAAATAGAACCGCAAGAAACATTCGACACCTAAGACCTTTCACTCAACTTGTCTGGACAGCATACTTTGCTCACGAACTCACCCAACTCCGCAAAAGCAGCACTTTGAGGGATGTATATTATTCAGCACAAGCATTTGACATATCCTTTAATGATCAATCTCAATCTAACAATATCATAACCGACCTTGAAACTGTAGTAGGATACGCTAGAGAAGATTTTAACATATTTCCTGAAGAACGCTCAGCTGTGTTTGGCGATTTAACAATCGAATACACAGTTCCAGGTTATGAGGGAAAACAGCTTAATCTTTCATCCCATCCTGATGGTATGATGGTTGGTCCAGCCTTAACCTACTCCGAATTAATTAAAACAAGCGCAGACAAAATCATTGTTATTGAGAAGGGCGCTATGTTTACCCGTTTTATTGAAGAACATGTTTATGAAAAGTTTAACGCTCTAATAATATATACATCGGGGCAATCACCGCGCGCTACTAGATTTTTTATTCAAAGGTTAAACAAAGAAATGGATCTACCCGTTTTCATTTTCACAGATGGTGATCCATGGGGTATGCATATTGCCATGGTCCTCATTTCAGGATCTGCAAACGCTGCTCACTTGAGAGAGCTCACTATCCCTGACGCTAAATGGGCTGGAGTATGGGCTTCGGATATCGTGGATTATAAACTACCAAGCGATAGTTTAACTGAAATAGATATCAAACGCCTCCACGAACTACTAAAGGATCCACGATACAAAGGCGATATCTGGCAGAAGCAAACTAAAACATTCCTAAAAAATAAGACAAAATGTGAACTTGAATCGTTTTCCCGTTACGGGTTAACACATATAGTAGATAAGTATTTGCCAGAGAGGTTTAAGGAGCTGGAAAGTTAATTAACACTCCAAGCGATTACCTCCTTTTCTTTCTTCTAATTTTATAACGCTTTTAATGTGATTAAAATTAAAACGGATTTAACTTAAATTTAGATTTTCATAGGTGAAGAATATGAAGAAGTTAACATTAAAAAATTTAGAACTTGAATGGAATACTGTTGAGAAACAAATTGTTTCTTTCATTAAAAATTACGTTAAAAATGCTGAGGCTGATGGAGTAGTTGTTGGTTTAAGTGGCGGTTTGGATTCGTCAGTTACTGTAGCGTTATGTGTGAAAGCTCTTGGTAAGGAAAACGTAACTGCACTAATGATGCCTGATAAAGAAGTAACGCCTAGAGAAGATATTGAGGACGCCATTAATCTATCTAAGAGTTTAGGTGCACTATACACAAATATAGAAATCCACCAGATTTATACAGCCTATGCCCATTCAAATCCCATCCATAATGAGAAAAAGAAGACTGCTTGTGGAAACCTAAGAGCTAGAATTCGCATGACTATATTATACTACTATGCAAATACTCAAAATCTGCTTGTTGTAGGGACGGGAAATAAAAGCGAGATTCTTATTGGGTATTTCACGAAGTGGGGAGATGGAGCTGCAGATTTTCGTCCCATAAAGGAGCTTTATAAAACCCAAGTTAGATTATTGGCCAAACACTTAGAAATTCCAGAACACATCGTGACTAAACCTAGTAGTCCAAGACTCTGGAAGGGACAGCTAGCTGAGAGGGAGATAGGTATTAAGTATCATTTACTTGACCTCATACTTTTTGGGTTGGTAGATTTAGAGATGAAAAGTGAGAAAATAGCTGATCAACTTAACATTTCATCTAACATTATTAATGAGGTTGTAGCCATGATTAAAAAAACTGAACATAAAAGATAGCTTAATTGTGCGTGCGTTTTCCAGTGATAATTATTTATAAATAAGGGGCAACGATTTTTTTATCATAGCGTATTTATATCGTTTAATTCGAGTTTAGAAATTTCTATAGATGTTAATATGCGGGAAGTAAGTTCTAGCTTATTTTCCAATCCTCTTTTAATATATGCGTTTCTGATTTTGATTTCTCTGCCCACCGATAAATCTTTTACAGCATCTATTAGATCTCTCCACAAGGATACCCTAATTTCCTCAGCGCTATCTCTCAAGTAAAAGGAGGCGACTTCAACTCTTTTGCCTTGTGTAGTAGCTACCTCTTGTATAGAAGGTTTTGTTGCAAGTATACCTTTGATAGTAATAGGTCCGTTCTCATTCCTCACTTCAGCTACGGTTATTGTTTTTTCTATATAAG
>JAGLRI010000193.1 GCA_023136395.1 Candidatus Bathyarchaeota archaeon
GTTGAATTACCCCGGTGTAAATTATTCTTTCGCTAGATATCGATTTGTAGACCATCGTATGCAATTTTCACATTTCTATACTTTTTAACATATTGTTCCAATTTTTTTGACGTAACTGGTTTAGAGTAATGCATTGAGAGGTGGGTTAGGTAGGTAATTTTCGCGTTTACCTCTTTTCTAAACTGTATTGCTTCATCAACGCTCATGTGACGGCGTTCCTTAAATATGCTTTTTCCAAAAAAAGCTGCGTCCACAATTAAGACGTCAACGTTACGGATAAACTCCTTAGTTCGTTTCGAAGCAAAGTACGTGTCTGGTAGATATGCTATTTTAATGTTAGACTCGATGAGAAATCCAAATCCAGAGACGCTGTGAACTACTTCTATTGGGGTGATGGTAAAGTCTTTAAAATGGCAAGGTTGGTAAGCCTTAAGCTGGTTTAAATTGAAGGAAGAACCCATGTATCCAAACGAAGCTTGAAAACTTTGCATAGTTTTTTCGTGGAGATACAAATCAATAGGTTTCTTCCTCTTTACGTAAACATAGAAGTCTATATCCCCAAATCCTGCACAATGATCGTAGTGCCAATGAGTGAGGAAAATCCTTTCCACATCTGAGATATGTTCTCTTATCAGCTGAACTCTTATATCCGGTGGAACATCAATGAGCGTGTTCTTCTCACCCTTAAGTAAAATAGCTGATCGTGTCCTCGAAAACCTTGAATTCCTTCTAGCTTCTCTACAAGCTTCGCAGTTGCAATAAAATGCGGGTACACCATCCGCACCACTTGTACCTAAAAAAACGAGCTTCATATTTGACACCTCGATGTCTTGTTTTTTCTCCACTGTTCCAATTACTTATTTAATACAATTTATTGCTTTAAGTCAAGGATTGAACGATTAATAAATATTAAAAAATAGAAGCTATGTTCCAATAAACAAAACTGAAAGCTAAAAAACTATATTAGCGTAATGTTCAATTTACCGTTAAAAGAGTGATAAGCTTATGGAATTAGAGATTTTAGAAATTGATCCTAAAGAAAGGATTCCCAAATGGTATTGGACATGGAAAGAACCAGAATTTGATGCTGAAGATGAGCTTGTACTTTCTCATCTTGCTGATAGAATCCTTGATAACATTGAGATGCGGTCGGAGGGAGAGAGACCCGAGGATTTGATGACGGTTGGGGCAAAACGGAACATTGTAACGACAACTATTGAACGAGACATTCTCACTATCAGGGTGCTTGATGCATGGGGGGACGTTATGAAAGCATCTGATTTTCATATATCTCCCAAGTTGAACTTGATTGCGCAACTAATGTGGATTTCACGATTTGATCTTGATGGCATTAACTTATATACACCATCTTATGGCGAGGTTGAGTTTGGTGGAGTTGGTAACATGACGTCGCATTTAAGTCATGTGCCTAAGGAACGTGCTTTAGAATATATGGGTGGAATAGATAACATTAAAGTTCCAAATTTTCATAAAGACGGAGCATACCCACGATACCTGTGGGTAATTAAGGAGCTTAAGAACTTCCTAAGAAAAAATGACTTACGTTTACCTTTGAGTGCATCTTCTTGTCCTGATCCCGCGGGTTGTGCTATTGTAATTTTTGGCCCTGAAAGGATGAAAAGGATTGCGAAAGAGGATCCCGAGCTTATGCACAAAGCGTTAAAGCTTGGATACGAGTATTCCCTCAACTTTTCGAGGGCTTTGTATGTTGCTGGAGCCGATTTTGTTTGGCATTGTGCACATCTCAATGATGTGGATATTGAGTCAATTAAGGAATATGGCTACGATCAATATAATAGAGATCTGTATAACAAGTGTCAGATTTTTGCTGGTCCGATAGGAAACCTTTCGAAGAATCACGCCGAATTATTTGCCGGGTTTAATGCAACGGGTTGTTCGATAGAAAAAAAGGAGGATCTTGAAGAAGACCTTAAAGTGTTTAAGGAACACGGGATGTATTCCACCTCCATCATAGATACATCTACTGCAGCGCAGGGCTCTAAAAACGAAATTAGGCAGGATATTTTATACAGATATAAGACAGCTATTTCATTGGGCGTTGAAGCGTTTAATGTGACAGTTGAGTACAGAGATTATGTTGTCCCTATGGAAAATATTGAGTATACGATTGAGCAGCTAAAGGAAATTGGTAGAGCTTTCGTGCAAAGAAAAATCAAATAAGTTCAAGTAATTGATCAATGGAAAAAATGGTATATATAAAAAACTTATAATATTTAAAAGAAGTAAACCTGTTAGTTAAATAGCCAAGGAAATAATTTAGGGGATGGAAGAATTAACGGTAAATACACCTGTAAATGAGACGTTGCTCAAGGAGATTACTCCCGAAGAAAAAGAGAAACTTACTAAAGAAGCTGAAGAAGAGAAATTATTCATTAAAGGACTTGGTTTCGGGGGAGGTCCTGCCTCAAACGTCGCAGTGATTTATGTTAAGAACGGTAGAATAATTAGAATTCGACCTTTACACTATGATTGGAAGTATAAACCGG
>JAGLRI010000194.1 GCA_023136395.1 Candidatus Bathyarchaeota archaeon
ATTTCAGCATTAAGAACCATATTCTTCGTCTCATGAGCCAAACGCAATTCGTGGGGATCATTAGCAGTCAATTTAGGAACAAGATGATCCCTCAGAAATTCTACTAGTGTCAGCGTTGCGCTCAGCCGTTTCCCGTGCTTAATGTATAAAATAAAGTATGGCATCAAAAGGTTCTGAAGTACCTGCGTCACCCACCTTGGACTGAAACCGCCCTTACGCTCCAAAGGAGCAGACACATTCTTCTTTAACTTTGCAAGCTTTTCCTCATCCATTATTATTTTTTTTACCTGCAGAGTATATTCTGCGGCATTTAATCCAGCCAAGGTACCAGTAACAGAAGCACAAGCCGTCGCGAATCCTCTACCTGAATAAACAGCACCAACTAGCATTGTACCTAAACTGTCACCAGCGGCATAAAGTCCAGGAAGACTTGTGGCACATTTTGTGTTTATAGGCGATATTCCCTCCGTTGTGTGATTTGCCATTCCTAACGTAGCACAGCCCACTATACCAATTCTATGATCCACGCCATAATGTTCTGCTGCTGTGGGATTCATTTCTGATATTAGTGGTGCTCGACCTGCATGAACTTCAAATTCTAAATTGATATGTCTATATCTAGTTGGTATCTTATTACCCTCAGCGTTAATAATCCCCTGGGTACCCCAACCCCAACCACGTAATTTTTCACGCTCCTTAATGCGGCATTGAATTGGGTATATGGAACCGGGAGGATTAATCCAAGTGCTATGTACATCAACAAATTCATTTCCTAATAACTCAGCTCCAGCTCGGTATGCCATAGCTTGTCCGTCACCTGTTAGTTCAGTGATTGGCCATCCTACCGGTTTGAAGCCGGCACATCCAGTACTTATGACGGTTGCCTTCGCTTTGAAGATGTACAAATCGTAGCTTTCTCTGGGAATACCTATAGCACCAACTACCCGCCCATTCTGCGTAAGTAAGTCAGTAATCATGATTCTATCCATGATCTTAACTCCGCGTGCTATGGTTTGCTTTCTCAGAACTTGGGAAATTTTTCTTTGCTCTAACCGAAGCCATTCAGCAACTATTGATCTTCCTCTGAAGATTTCACCATCTTCATTTCTGTGAAATCTCATGCCCCACGAAACGAGATCTTGGTATATAGCATACGAGTTCTTGAATACAATTTCGTTCCATTCTCGGTTGTTGAGGTATTCCCCACCGATAGTATGTTGGTTTATCCAATCATCTAGCTTGTGTCCCCACTCAGGATTAAAGACAGCATAGCTGCTAGCAAAGGGAGTAGAACCCGAATTGCTTACATACCCTTTATCGACTAGAATTACTTCGACTCCGCTTCCTTTAGCCTTTATCGCAGCAAAACAGCCCGCCATACCGCCTCCAATAACTAAAACATCTGTTTCAACTACATGTTCCAAAATTTATCTCCCCAAAGAAAACCTCATTCTTCTTTAGATTAATACTTTTGCTAAAACTAAGATTGCTAAATATACGTAGGGAGTCAACCCTAATACTATAGGTTTTACAAGCAAGACATACTAAAATTGGAATGGGGATCTCGTTTCATTTTTATTTTTTCAATTATGCATGCATTTCGAGGGGACAACTTCTTTGTCTGACGTAAACTTTTACATGTTCGTTATTTGATCTCCAAACTACTTTTTAATTTCCAATGTAGATATTTTATAGGATTAGAATGTACATTTGGTTCTTCATCTGTGTTTTTTGTATGTTTATAGCGATACTTCTTCACTTTAAATCAGTTGAATACTCCAAACTTGAGAAGAAACATGGTGAGGAGAGAGGAGTCAAAATCGGCAAAATTTACGGAACAATTTCTGGGACAATGGAGTTCATGTTTTTAATAGGACTGTGGATTTCACCACAGCCAAGATTTATCATTCCGATATTTCCAAACCTAGCCATTCCTATTGTCAACCTTTCGTTACCCATCACTCATTTGATGATCTCTTCGCCATTAATACTACTCGGATCTTGGATTGCACTAAGAGGTGTTCAAGCTACTAGTCTAAAGGTAGCTGAAACTCATAGTGCACCAAAGAAATTAGAAACAAAAGGAGTATACTTGATTGTAAGACATCCTCAATATTTTGGTTGGATTTTAGCTCACGTTGGGATGTCCATTTTTTTCGCTATGTTGTATTCCACGCTTTTCACTCCAATCTTAATAGCCATCATCTTTTTAATCTCGAAAAAAGAAGAGAATGAATTGATAAAAATATTTGGTAAAGAGTACAAAGATTATCAGAAAAAAGTTCCCATGCTTTCTCCAAAGTTTTGAAAAAAGTGAGATTCAATCTCTTAGACATATCTTAAGGCATAAGTTATGAGTGAATTCTAGTCTGGTTTGTCTCGATATTCTCTAGAAAAATATGGTTGTGGCGTGTCTGGGTTTTGGATTTGTTCAGCTGGTAGAAAAGGTATACTCTTCTCCCAGTGGATACCATAGAGGTCA
>JAGLRI010000195.1 GCA_023136395.1 Candidatus Bathyarchaeota archaeon
TCTCGTTAGTTGTACCAATTATACTCGGTAGGAGTACACACATATCGATGCCGTATCGTTTCATGTCGTAAATAGTGAGGGGAGAGTTATCAAAAGGCTCCAACTCATTAAATAACCCAGTCCAGCCTTCAGGAAAGTCCCATCCTTCAGTCATCCCCTTCGGTTTATACAAAGTTGATATGTGAATATGTGCATCCACAACAAAACGACCCTCAAAGCTCAACTTATATCCTCCTTGACTGTTCCAAAGAGGATAGCTTTCGGTATTTAATTTTTTCGAAGAAGAAAAAAATGCTAATTACGCATGCATCGAAGAGTAATTCGTTTAAATCCTGTAATAAATCCTCTTTAACCATTGCGTAAATTGTTGTTTCTAAAACGTTTTTAAACTATAACCAAACTAGAACTTAGGATTGAGCTAAATGGTTATCGAGAAGACGAAGGTTGTAGACATTCACGCCCACATAATTGCGAAAAAAACACCGGAAGACTTGGCAAGGTATCAACCGTCAACTATTTATCGATTATCAATATACAATCCGGAAATGAGAATTCGTGATATGGAAGAGACAGGAGTGGCCGTCCAAGCCCTCTCTGTGAGGCCCCGTTTTGGTTACGAACTGGACAGCGAAATAGCAGTAGTCATCTCTAGGGCACAAAACGAGATGATCGCCAAGTTAGTGAGTAAGTATCCTGATCGATTTGTTGGGTTGGCGACCGTTCCCCTTCAGGATCCTCAAGCGGCTGCAGATGAGTTGGATAGAGCGATGATTACATTGGACATGAAGGGCGTAGAGATCGGTTCAAATGTGAATGGTAAAAATCTAGATGCTCCCGAGCTTTGGCCTTTCTACGAGAAGGCTCAAGAACTCGAAGCTTTCATATTTGTCCATCCAACCAACGTCGCGGGGATAGATCGCATGCAAAAGTACCATCTTGGAAATCTTATCGGGAATCCCCTTGACACATCCTTGGCTATAGCCAGTCTAATCTTTGGAGGCGTCTTGGAAAGCTTCCCGAGGCTCAAGTTTTGTTTCGCCCACGCTGGTGGCTTCGCTCCTTATCAACGGGGACGGCTCGAACACGGATTCAAAGTAAGACCTGAATGTAAAGAAGTCATCTCTAAGCCTCCTAGTGAGTATTTCAAACTCCTATATTTTGACACCATAACCCACTACACTCCCGCCCTCAGATACCTAATCGAAAGTGTAGGGAGTGATCACGTCCTTCTGGGTAGCGATTACCCATTCGACATGGCAGATCCAGACCCCGTCTCCACAGTAAACTGTCTAGAATCTATCTCTAGCACAGAAAAACGGAAAGTATTGGGTGAAAATGCCGCTAAACTCCTTAGAATAAATTAGTAAGAGGAATGTCTTTCACAAATCTAATAGCGAATAAAAAATAATCCACTAGTTAGAACCTTATCTACTAAGATACCTCGCCTTTATATCTCTAGCTTAAATTTCTTGACGTTTCTTCTATTTAGATTTCAAATATTGTTCCATGATCTTAGCTGACTCAATTATGGGAACGTATTTTAACTTCATAACGGGCATAAAAAAGAGTGTAGAATTTATTATTTTTTCTGGAGTAGTTTCAACTATAGTAAAACCTTTAGTCTCACCACTCATTCCATGGGAGGGAAAGAGCACCTTTGAATATTTATTGGGAAACTTTTTACGATTTCCCTCATGTTGTCTATCTAACTCAATTAATTTATCTAAATCCTCTGGCTTGAATTCCCAAAACACTATATACTTCAACTATTCACCACCCTTGCATGCATATTCGCATTAATTATAAATAAAACTTTAAGATTAGTTTAAGATTGGTTTTAAAAATGGCAAAAATTTTCGATATAAAAGAAGCTATTCATGTAACGACAACTTGGGGAGAAGGTACACCCAAGGACAATGTTCCCGATGACTATGAAGGAATTTGGTCACGTCCACATCCGCGCGAGGATGGACCTAAATGGGGACGTTCGTATCAACTTATCAATCCAACTATAGGTGCGCGCGCACGAATTGGGGTTTCCATGTCTAAACTGGAGCCTAATAAAAAAACCACAACGGGCATCCATTCTCACAAGAATAGGGAGTCAACATACATATTTTTAGAGGGAGATGGCACGATGCATCTGAATGGAACCGAGTACCCAGTAAAAGCTAATAACGTTGTCTTCATACCCCCTGGTGAAACACACGCTCTTGTAAGCACTGGAAAAAACGGGATCAAATTTATGAATGTTTGGGCTGACCTCGAACCAACCACATAACGGAATAGTCTTTACTTAGATTACACCAAAAACTCATAAAACGAATAAGCTACGAGAATTCAAAATCATAATTCTATCAAATATATCCAAAGATAGAAATAAAGACTTAATCATGTAAGAAATACTTTACAAAGTATTATTTTTTAGTTATACATAATTTTTTGAATAAGATCTGTTTTACATTTAT
>JAGLRI010000196.1 GCA_023136395.1 Candidatus Bathyarchaeota archaeon
ATTTAGATGAAACGACGAAATATTGCTCAAACTGTGGGGAGAAAATTAAGTTCGTTTTAAAGTTGAAAGAAAATGGTGTTGGATATTAACTCCCTTAAGTAGAAGGCATCTCGCAATAATTACTCTTCTAGTGTTTCTCGGTGGGTGGTTTTCCCATGCGGGTTATATATTCTCAAATCAGATTCTCGTAGTGAAGATTGAGGGTTCAATCGAAGATTTCCAATCAACTACCTTAGCCTTACATCGCGCAATAATTAATCCTATGGTTAAGGCAGTTATACTTTACTTTAACACACCGGGCGGGGATGCTTACTCCTGTTTGGAGATTGCAGGCTACGTAGAAGCCCTCGCAAGTGTAAAGCCAGTTATAGCGGTTATGGGTCCTAAATGTGCTTCAGGAGGTTACATTATCGCTTCTTTCGCCACTTACATATTTGCACACACATATACAGTCACAGGTGGAATAGGTGTCATATCCGTATGGGTTGATCTTACTGACTACTACGAACAAGAGGGAATAAAGATATGGGTATGGACCGCTGGAGAGGAAAAAGACTTTGGAGCGGAGTGGAGAAGGCCTACCGAAGAAGAGAGAGAGCAAATACAAAGTGAAGTTGACGAATTATTCCAAGAATTGTTGCAAATGATACAAAGAAATAGAAATTTATCATCAGAAGATCTAGTGGATGCCTCCACCGGAAATATCATCTCGGGAAGCCAAGCTGTAGATTTAGGTTTGGTTGATAAGATAGGGGATATACTGAGTGCAGAAGAAGAGACTAAAAACCTTGCTGGAATCTGGGGATATATCATGGTTCAACCAGAAATGAACAATATTCAGCGTTTCCTTAAAGCTCTGATATAGAATTTTTAAGACAATAGTAAAAAAAGCTATCACTATACGTTTAATAACATTTCTTGTTGGCAATAGAATGTTTATCAAGTTGTGAAATCAGTTTCAAGTTTCCCAATTATTGATGAAAATTCGTAATGAAGTTTTTTCACTCTATTGATCGTAGAGTGAGTGCTTCCTAATTCCTTTGATAGTTTTTTAATAGTTCGTTCAATTTTCACTATTTGCATCCCCTCAACCCGCTTATCTGCGTATGATACAATCTTTTCTTCAATGGTTTTTGGGAGGTATTGTTTAATAGGCCAACCTAATTTTTCGGCTTCTTCCTGGGTTATACCCCCACCAGCGTGACATCCGATTATGGACACAACAGATTTAGGTAAATTAAACGACTCAGCAATTTCTACGCCTACAATCACGTGGTTGATGGTGTGTGTTCTTGATCGTCCAATATCATGCAGTAATGCACCAATTTGGACAAGTTGGAGGTCAATAGTCAACCCCTTCTTTTTGCAGACCTTAGCGATTTGTGTTGCAAGTTTCTTTACAGCGGTACAGTGCTGTATAACTTGATTGGAACAGCTTGTTTGAGTAAGAAGCTTTAACGCCGTTTTTTTAGATGGTAATTCTTTACTCAATCAATTCCTTCTGTATTTGATCAATTTTTTTAGTTATAGCATCGATTATTTGATCGTTATCAAAATGTATTAATGATTTCTCACAAACAGGACACTGGAAAAGTACCTCCATCGCTTCTTCAAAAGGAATTTGTCTACATCCTGCGGTGAAACAATAGTAAAAGTCATGATTTTTTTCGTACTCAAGCCTAGTTTCGAATTTCTCAATCATTCGTCTCTTTTTGTTTAAAATAAAACCTTCAAGTTGATCTGGTTGGAGCCTCCAGTGAAAAATGAACCATCCTGTGTTCTTATCTCGGGTTCGCCTTAACCCTATTAGGGAGTAGCTATAAAGCTTGTAGAGTATTTTACGGATATCATTTAAGCGTATTTCAGTTTTAGTTGCGATATCATCATCTGTTGTTTCAGTGGTCTCCATAAGGATTTTAGCTATCTCAATGGCCTCTTCACCAAATAAACCAAAGACTTTCATCAGCGGCTCTTCATCTACTAAGGAAAACATAAAAAATGACCTCCCATTTTTGAGTTTATAATATTAGTATTAAAGCTTAAATTTCTTTATATTCAAAAGTTATGTCCAAAAAATTTATTCTTTAAAACATTAATGATAACTTAATAAAATATAAGAATTGTAGAAAAATGAGTGAACAAAGAGTTTATGTGCTTCGCATAGGGCATAGGATAGAACGCGATAAAAGGGTGACTATGCACATTTTGTTAACAGCTAGAGCTCTTTCTGCCTCAGGTGTAATTTATTCTGGACAAAGGGATAAAGAATTAGAAGCGGGAATCCAAGATGTTGTGAGTAGATGGGGTGGACTTTTTAAAGTTAAGTATGAAGAAAAATGGAAGAAAGTTATAGAGAATTGGAAGAAAAAAGGCGTCGTATGTCAATTAACCATGTACGGAACCAACATAGATGATTGCTTTGATGATATTCCAAA
>JAGLRI010000197.1 GCA_023136395.1 Candidatus Bathyarchaeota archaeon
TGGATTACATTGGGAAGACCACCTTGCAACATGGTCAAAAAACCTTGGAGGGTTTCCTCCAGTCGTCAAAACCAGCCGAGTCAAAAAAAGGAAAGTTTCAATCGTCCAAGGGTGAACGTGCTCATCGAGGGAGACGATATCTTGTAGGTAAACGTGCCAAAACCGTTGCATCAACGCACCGAGGTCGATATGTTTGGTATGAACTCCCTAGGGAGCAGCCTTGGGATATAGCCCTAGGACCCACCATCCGGGCGGCATCTCCATACCAATCAAAGAGGAAACCACATAAACTTTCAGTGGTCATAAAAAACCAAGATATCAGAATAAAGATGAGGGAGTATCGTGCTCCCTTCTCCATTATACTTCTTGTTGATATGAGCTGGTCGATGGTTAATTCCATGGAAAATCTTGGTCGCGCTATATTTAGTTTACACCGAAGTGTCTATAGACGTCGTGATCGCGTCGGGCTTATAGTGTTTAAAGGATCCGATGCTTTCAATCTCCAACAGCCAACCACAAACCTAGACTTAATTGTAAAAAAACTATTTAAAGTAAAAACTAGCGATTTCACCCCTCTAGCTGCGGGTATGCTCAAGGCGTGGAAAAGTCTTAGAATTGAAAAACAGCGCAACCGGGATGCTGTGCCTATGCTTATCATCGTCTCCGATGGTATAACAAATGTCGCCCTCAAGCGTCCCCTATCTGCTTCTACACGTAAAAAGTTCTCAAACGACCCGCAAGCCGATGTAATGGATGTAGCTCGCATTATAGCTAGAGATGAGATCCGAACGTTCATAATTAATACCTCTCATAGACCCGTAGAAATTGGTACGGATATATACGAATCCTCCACGTCAAATCTATTGAAGTATGCACCTACGAAATTCTTGATGGAAGTGGCAAGGATAACTGAAGGTAGCTACTACGGTCTCAGCTTGAAAAAAGAAGGCGAATTAATCATGCAAACCAAAGGGGCAAAACTAGAAGATTGGTTTTATTACGATGCAGACTAATTAGTTTTGATTACATATACAAATATGCTCGAAATATTTTTTATTCCTTTTATAATAAAATTCTCTACAGTATAATCATAACTTTTGGGAGTAATGGAGAAAATAAACGAACGAATAAATATTAGTGGAGCAATCTGTTGGATAAAAGTTGGGAGTGTTTAAAATGTTTGTTAATGCCCATGCTCACTTAAGAGGAGACTTGGATGCTGTTATCCAACGAGCTATAAATAATGGTGTGGAAATAATCCTTGTTGCTGGGATAAATCTCCAATCCTCTCTAGACGCCGTAAAAGTTGCCAAAATTTATGATGAAGTCTACGCTTGTGTTGGGGTACACCCGTGGAACGCTGACAAGTTTGATGGGTTGATCCAAAATAAATTACGCGATCTTACTGGTGAGGATAAAGTAGTAGCTATTAGTGAGATTGGTTTAGACTTCGTTAGTAAAAGAGATCCTACCACTTGGAGTAGAAGTAACCCTTTGCCAAGAGAAATACAAATAAATACTTTTAAAACCCAAGTTAGATTGGCTAAAGAAGTGAAACTTCCCATATTTTTCCATAGTAATTCGGCTCGTTCGGAAACACTTGAGATCCTTAAACAAGAGGGTGTATCAAATGTTGGAGGTGCTATTCATGGTTTCAACGGGGGCATGGTGTTTGCTGAGGAATGTATTAGTCTTGGGTTCTATATATCCTTTGGAAGGGCAATCATCACACCAGATAACGTCCTTCTTCATAATGTTGTCAAAGGAGTTCCACTTGAGAAACTTCTCATTGAGACTGATGGTGGTGAGCCTTCCGATGTCAAGGATGTGGCAAAAAAGGTTGCTGAGTTGAAGGGGATAAGCTTGGAGGAAGTGGGCCATAAAACTACTTCAAACTTAAAGGCTCTCTTGGGAATTTGAAGATAGAATTTAATGTCCTCTCTACGTTTATTTATTAAGTGCCTCTTCAACTTCACTAATTTTCCTATAGGTTTTTTCGGGAAGTTTTTTTAGTATTTCGGAAGCGTGAACTCTTTTCTCTGGTGTTAAATCAATGATTTTCCATCCTTGATGTTTCAATAATTCTTGTTTGCTTGAAGGGAATTTGGCGTCTTCTTGTAATACTTCTATTAATGATTTTGTTCCTGTGGATTTAGTTACTGCTGGGAACTTTTCTTTTTGCTTGTACACTTTAAATCTGGCGGCGTCTTTATACATCTTTACAGAATGAAAGCTTAATACAACTGTATCATATTCTTTTGTTGTTACTTTTTTGTCTAAGGTTTTTAACTCTTCATCTGTAAATTGGTATATGTTGTGTTCTCCTTTTCCAAATACCCTGGTGTATAATATGTCGGAATCGTATTCAGGATTTTCTTTCGATAGGTCTACACAGTGAATGAAGTTATTATCCCTCATGAGGTTAATGAGAT
>JAGLRI010000198.1 GCA_023136395.1 Candidatus Bathyarchaeota archaeon
TGAATCAGCTTCTAGTTCAGCCTTTAAGAAATAGTCATCGTTTTTCACTAATTTAACTGTTGATGTAGTTGTATCTACTTCAACAAATTTGTATGCACCACAACCAATAGGTCCGTCTCCGTCTAATCCTGTGTTAAATGAATCTGTTCTATATTCAGCATATGTAAGAGGTTCTAAGATGTGTTTTGGAACTATTGAATCATCTAATACTGTTGTCGCGAATAGAGCATATGGTTGAGGTAGAGTGAAGTTAACTACGAAATCACTTACTTTTACGATAGAACTGTTTGAACCAAAGATTGATAAATAATCTCCATATCCTTGACATGCTACTGCTGGTGTCATAACGGATTGATAGGTAAATACAACATCGTCAGCTGTAAGTTGTACATCGTCGTGCCAATAAACGTCTTCTCTGAGATGTACTGTCCAAGTCTTATTATCTGCAGCTACAGTCCAATTTTTCGCTATCATCGGCACCATCTCACCTGTAAGCATCTCGCCTCTTCTATTCAAACCGGGAAACATAGTACCATATGCAGTGAGGTCATAGTATGATGTTGAAACAAGAGGGTTAAATTCCAAGACTGGCCCTGTCTGAGTAAGTATACAGATGTCTAATCCTGCCCACATCTCTGGGTAACACCATGCAGGATACCAGTATCCTTCTTCATAATTTTCTAGTGCTGGGTCGTAGGCGACAGCTTCCTGAAAGAAGGATATTATCATTGAAGGTTGATCTTCATACAAGATTTCTTGAATTTCCCATTGAATAGGTTTTCGTGTCTCTAAATCCATTATTTCCATTGCTTGATCTAAAAGGGGATCTAATTCATCGTTGTCATATAGAACATAGTTTTGCCCCAAAGGTGGGTAGAATTGTTCTGCTCCTCCGAACATACCTCTAACATCCATGTCAATGTCTATTGCGTATCCAACGAAGAGTGCGTCGTAGCCGCCTTCTTCATAAGTTAGTCCAACAATCTCTGCGGGTGGTTCTAAGACTCGGTCGTAAATAGTGTCCCAATCCCAAATAACTCTGTCACATTCGATTCCTACTGCTTTCAGGTTGCTCTGAATTACTTCACCCCACTGCTGTCTAGCCGGGTTTGTACTTGGATTTGTCAAAGTAAGTTTTAATTCTGGATATGTGACTTCTCCTTGTGCATTCAAAGGTACAAACACGCAGGTCATTAGTACAATAGCCCATAGTGTCAATAGTTTTACAACTGTAAATTTTCGCATTTTTTTCTTCTCCAAATTTCGTATGAACAGTAATTTGAAAGGATACATATATAAAATTAATTGTCTTTAAGACAAATTTTAAATTGAAGTGAATAAATTATAAATGTAAGGTATTAATTTTTTTATTTTTAAATAGGGGTAACCAAGGTGGGTTTTAAGCGATATGTAGCTAGGCGGTTGATTTATCTCATTCCCCTATTCTTCGGAATTTCTATACTTAATTTCAGTTTGATGCATATGGCTGGAGATCCTGTTCGTCTGATGACGCTTGGAAACCCAAGTTTGAACATAGAACAGGTGCGAAATAATTTAAGAATTTATTATGGTCTTGATAAACCAATTTACGTTCAATATGCAAAGTGGATGTCAAATTTTGTTCGAGGAGACTTAGGCAATTCCTTCTTCAGCGGTCGAGCTGTAAATAAAATAATAGGCTTATTTGCTTGGGAAACCGTTAAACTCCAATTAGCAGCACTAATCGTAGCTTTAGTGATTGGTGTACCTATCGGAATCTATTCTGCCAAGAAACAATACTCCAAAGTAGATTTTGTGGTAACATCTTCAGCAATACTCGGAATATCCATACCCATCTTCTACATGGGTATTCTTCTAATCATCGCTTTTTCGTTCTATCTTGGGTTGTTTCCCTCTTTTGGGGCTCACTCTTTACAAACATCGAGATACCCTCTTGGAAGCAGTGTTTTAGATTCGCTATGGCATTTAGCGTTACCAACCCTCGCTATTGCTTGGGTTTCTATGGCACTTTACATTCGACTTATTAGATCTAGCATGCTCGAAGTGTTAAGGCAGGACTACATATTAGCTGCTAGAGCCAGTGGTCTCAGTGAGAACACTATAATCTTCAAACACGCTCTCAAGAATGCTTTGATTCCATTGGTTACTTACGTCGGAATATCCGTAGGATTGCTTTTAGCTGGTGCTCCAATGACTGAAACGGTATTTACTTGGCCAGGTCTAGGATGGCTATATGTCAATGCAGTTACACAACTAGACTTTCCGGTTATAATGGGAATAAACATGATAATCACTTTAATTATTTTAGCAGCAAATCTCATAGTCGATATGTTTTACGGTATTATAGATCCCAGAATCAGATATGAGTGAATAGATCTTGACTGAAAAAGAACAAATTGCTGATGAAAAAAAA
>JAGLRI010000199.1 GCA_023136395.1 Candidatus Bathyarchaeota archaeon
GTATCTGGGTTTTGGATCTGTTCGCTAGGGATGAACGGCACTGAATCCTTCCAGTGGATACCCCAGAGGTCGGGTCTACCTTCAGGGAACATTCGCGGATGAGGCACGGGTAACTTGAATATTTTGGCTGCATTTCCACCCAGAATGAGGTTAATTTCGTCTTGAGGCACATACCCTCTGATTTCGTGTATCTGGTGAAGAGACCAACCCCACCAATCGGTTTGATAGCTAGGTACACGTGGCCACCCCAATCTGTGCCCTGCGTAACTCGATGCTATATGTTTAGATTCGGGCTTTTGGTGGCTGATGTATTGGGGGCAGTTACCATAGTCTCCTCCCCAAAGGAGGCGTTGTGGTCCCACGTTTGGATCCTTAATTGCAATCTCAAAGTATTCAGCTGGCCAAGAACCTGTCTCTAGAAAAATGTTTCCTGCACGACCCCCTGCGGCTGCACACGCCCTTCGGATAATATCCGGTCCATATGAGCCACCCATACCTGATAATCCGCCATGCATGAGGACGATCCATACATCAGGGTACTCCGCAGAAAGACTGTTTAGTAATGCCCAACCAATAATAAGATCAGTCCATTCATGATAATCTATAACTACATCGTACTTTGCTGCGAGATCCATGAACTTGCGGAACTCGTCTAAACGTTCCCTCAAGGAGTAGATATGCTTAGGATAACGTTGCCTAGGAACGAATTCGCCGATGCCCACGAACTTTCCGGTTTTTAGTGCGGCTTCAACCTCTTCGACAGCCGCCTCTAAAGTCCATTTTGCTTCTCCTCGTGCACATTTGAGTTTAAGTGTCTGGTCGCTGCAGCATGCTCGGAACTTGTCTGGATATTTATTCACTAGCATAGCCTGCATCTCGTTAGTCGTGCCGGGCCAACTTGGTAAGAGAATGCACATATCGACATCATATGCCTTCATATCGTAGAGGCAAAGAGCTGAATTATCATATGGCTCAACAAGCCTCGTGATACCCAACTCAACCCCTTTTTCTTGAACTTTGTATAATGTTGTTATATGACTGTGTGTATCTACAACAAATCGCGCTGGTTTTACCAATTTTAACACCGTTGGTATCACTATCCATTTTAACGTATATACTTAATGCATGCATCGAAATCGCAATCTAAGCTTTGAAATCATGGCTTGCGGAAAATAAATAGTCATTATTCACGTTTTTTCAAACGTAAATGTCGATTTCAACAGATAACTTACTCAAAAATGCGTGCGCGTAGCTCAAAATTATTAGTTTATGAAATCAGTATACAGTAGAGGGTTGAGATTGGTGGCAACCGCTAAGGATAGACTTAGGACTTTCAGCTCCTTGCGAAACCCCAACTTTCGGTGGTATTGGTTGGCGGAATTTCCTTATTACAGTGCCATGAGGATGCGAGGATTAGCGCAGAGCTGGTTGGTTTATGAAATGACCAAGTCTCCCTTTCTCCTAGGATTGGTGGCTGCCATCTCTGGGATACCAAGTATAATCTTAGCGCTTTTTGGTGGCATTTTAGCGGATCGAGTGAAGAAAAAGAGTCTGTTGTTTGTAGCGCAAGCTGCATTAGGGCTCAACGCCCTCGCCTTGGCGATTCTAGTATCAACAGGCGTCGTTGGATACTGGCACATCGTCACCTTATCACTACTCAACAGAATAACAATGACGCTTACTATGCCTGCTCGTCTAGCTTTTATCTCAGAGATTGTGAGCGAGGAAGAATTCATGAAGGCCTACGCGCTCTACTACGTGGCTCTAAACCTTTTGGGTATCATTGGACCAGCTCTAGCAGGAACACTCGTTAGCATCATAGGAGTTGCGGGAGTCTTCTACACCGTAGCAGCGTGTCATTTTTCCTTCAACGGATTACTGCTAATGATTAAAGCTTCACGAACGGCTACAGCTACTCCTAGACCCCAGTCCACGTCGTCAATTAAGAAAGACATTACCGAACTCCTCAGCTTTACTCGCTACAGTCCACCCCTTCTCACCTTAATTGGAATGAAGGCAGCTCTCGCCTCTTTTGAAATGTCGGCCATGACTCTTATGCCAGTATTCGCGAGCGACATCCTAGGTGTAGGCGTTATTGGCTTCGGAATACTCCAGGCGGCTGGCGGATTAGGCAGCTTAGCTGGTTCACTCCTCATAGCGTCCATAGGTGAAACCAAGCGGAAAGCCTTACTTCTGTTGAGCACTGGAATAACACGCGGAATGATGCTGATCCTCTTCGCAATTTCTAGGATTTTTTACCTCTCTTTGGCTATTCGACTATTCATGGGCATTGCAAGTAGCGTCTCCCTGACATTAAGAAGCTCGCTCTACCAGTTATACACCACCGACGAGTTGCGTGGCCGCGTCACAAGTCTATACCTTATGAACTTCGCACCCCTCA
>JAGLRI010000002.1 GCA_023136395.1 Candidatus Bathyarchaeota archaeon
ATTGGTTTAAATTAACTTTAAATGGGTTGAGCGGTGCATTCCTTTTCTAGACGTCGGTACTTCAGTGTTTTTAAAGATGAAAGCAAGCTTGATATCAACTATATACCCCTTCACCTTCCTCATAGAGGGTCTAAACTTAGTTTTTTAAACCTGCTCTTCCGATTTGTTGTCGAAAGACCTGGAAAAATGGCGCAACGAGTTCTTATCACCGGAATGGTTGGAACAGGAAAAACAGTTCTATCCCAGAGGTTTGGGTTAAATAAAGTGAAGGAAGCGCAGGATAAAGGAATAAACTTACATTACATTCACATAAATTGTCGTGAGTGCAGTGGAAGTCTCTTCCTGATTCTTCAACGTGCAATCGTAAAATTTTATCCCAACTTCCCTCGACGCGGTTACTCAGCAGATGAGCTTTTACATATATTAATACAAATCCTTGATGAAAGAGATGCTTACCTAATTCTAGCAATAGACGAGTTGGAAGCACTCATTCGTGGTGGTGGTTCCGATCCCATTTATAAACTCACACGGGTCCAAGAAAATCGCCTTGGAGCCCCACAGAGGCTCTCACTTATCTGCATCCTTCGTGAGCCAAGTCATCTTGAGACGCTGGATTCCAGCACAAGAAGCACTCTCCAACACAACATTATCCATTTAGAAAAATATTCAACTCCTCAACTTCGAGACATTCTGTATGACCGTGTAGCTCTTGCGTTTAGAAGCGGAGCTGTTTCTGAGCAAAATATAGAATTTGTAGCCGAGTCGGCTGCTTCAGATAGAGGAGATTCACGTTACGCAATTGAACTTTTATGGCGAGCTGGCAAGTACGCTGATACTTCTGACTCTTCAGAGATTTTAGCTGAGCATATTCGAAAAGCATCTGTCAGCATTTATCCGGTTATACGGAAAGATCAGATTTCCTCACTTAAGCTTCACGAAAAACTACTTCTCCTTGGTATCGCAAGGCGTTTCAAGCAAACCAAAGTCGCTTATATATCCATTGGAGAGGCTGAAGAAGCTTACGCAATTGTCTGTGAAGAGCATAATAAAAACCCACGAAAGCATACCCAAATCTGGAAATATGTAAAGGAGCTTTCCGCTTTAGGTATCCTTAAAACAGAAATTTCTGGCATTGGACAGCGAGGAAAAACCACCCTCATCAGCTTGCCAAAAGTTCCAGCCTCTGACCTAGAAAAAGAGCTTAAAAACACTCTTTACGCAGGTAGGAGATAGATCCTATGCAGATTGAAGACATCCTCTCTTCAAGAGGGAGAGTGAGAATATTAAGGATTTTAACAGAGATCGGGGAACTAAACATTTCAGAGATTGTTCGACGTGCTAAACTTAATTACACCACAACAAACCAGCATTTACAAGCTCTTGAGGCTGCTGGGATTATTTGTCATAAAAAATTTGGAAGAATCCGCATATTCCGTTTAAATGAAGAAAATCCCCGTGTGAGGTTTATCAAGAAATTAATAGATTTTTGGGGACAAACAAATAAATCATAATAAACCATGAATAAATATGGTTGATGCAGAAATGCTTTATCAAGATTATAGTCAACAGATAGACGAGTCTGAGAAAGTGCTACAAAAAATTGCACAAGACATTTCTAGTGGCATCATTTCTGAAATCTTGCCACCCAGAAACCTTTGGGATAAAATCGAAACCTCTATATTTCTCCTCAAAGAGCTAGCTGAAAATGTAAAGGAAGTTACGTTAATCATGAAGCCAGAAAAAACCGCAGTTATTGAACAACTCTTCGAAGCCACCACTCAGCCTTTAAACACCTTCAAGGAGACACTATTTCGGGAAAGTAAAGATCCCCTTAACAATTCAAGGCTCGCACTTGTAGAATTAAGGAAAGCAATGACGGGAGGCTCTGACTTTCTCGACTTAGCGAAAGAAATTAGAGATAAACCCTCCCCACTAATCCAAGACATCCTACTGCTAAAGGAAGTATATGCAACAAAAGAATACCTGGCGACGGTTCAAGCACCTGAAACTTTTCAAGTAAGATTAAACAGCTTAATCGAACACATGAAAGCACTCAGCACCTCACTAACCAGTCTCGAAAGTGCACTAGATTCAGTGAAGGAATGCCTAGGTAACTTCCGTGAAGAGAGCCTTAAAATTCGCTCTACACCTACCGAGCCCTTCCCAAAATTATCAGAAGAGGTATCAGTAACGGGAACAAAGAGCGATTCCGCGCGCGCATAAAAAATTTTAATCGGTGACAACTTCATGTCCATGGTTGATGTAACTAAGAAACCAGAAGTTTATCGGGAAGCAACGGCGAAGGGACAAATTAAGTTAAGAGTCGAAACTATACGGCTGATTAAGGAAGAAAAAATTGAAAAAGGAAACCCTCTTCATGCTGCAAAGATAGCTGGGATATTGGCTGCAAAAAACACCAGCCTCCTAATTCCATTGTGCCATCCTCTACCTTTAACCAACATAGAACTTAACATAGAAATTTCTGGTGACTCTACCGTAGAGGTGGAATCAACCGTAAAAACGAAGGCTCAAACTGGAGTTGAGATGGAAGCCCTAGTTGCAACAACGATTGCTTTATTAACAATATGGGATATGACAAAACAATACGAAAAGGACACCCAAGGGCAATATCCTAACACGATGATTCAAAATATTCGGGTTACACACAAGGTGAAGGGATCTTTTAAATGAGTGAAACTGCTTCTAAGCATAAAGTTAAAGCACCCACAAACCTAAACTTCGCTATCATTGTTTGTAGTTCTTCTCGTTATGCGAAACTCAAATCAGGAGAGGAAGTTACCGATTCATCTGGTGACTTAACCTCTCAAGTTCTACGGCAGCATGGACACTCTGTTACACTTCGAACAACAGTTCCTGATGATAGATATCAAATTGAACAAACCATAAAAAAAGCGTTGGAATCAAAGAAAGTGGATGTAATTATCACTTGCGGAGGAACAGGGATAAGTTCTACGGATGTGACAATCGAAACAGTTCAACCACTTCTTGATAAAATCATTCTTGGTTTTGGTGAAATTTTTAGGAAAATCAGCTATGAACAAATCGGCTCAGTAGCCATCCTTACCCGGGCAATTGCGGGAGTGTCAAAGGGAAAAATCATTTTCTGCGTACCGGGTTCTCCACAAGCAGTTTTATTATCTCTTGAAAAACTTATCCTACCCGAAGCAGGTCATATATTAACACACACTCGTGAAAAATAATTTTTAATCATTACACAGCGGATAACCTCTTAACATAAATAATTCAGTTACTTCCAGTAAGGCCTAATCTCGCATCTCGTAAAATGGGCTTTCACAGTCTTTGCATTTTAAATGTAAAGTATGCTCTATAACCTAAAAATCTAAAGCTCTGTCGTGTGATTCTTAAGTTACAAAAACTTAGATAATTACAGCTGAGGATAGCATATGAATCAAAATGACGCGGTCATGTGGACAGAGAAATATCGTCCGAAGACATTAGATGAAATAGTTAATTTGAAGGACGTTGTCGAGAGCCTGAAGGCTTTTTTAAGAAAACCAGCAACAATGCCACATTTACTTTTCGCTGGAAGACCCGGTACAGGAAAGACCACCATCGCGTTGTGCATTGCAAAACAGCTTCTTGGTGTGAGCTGGAGAAGTTTCGCGCTTGAACTTAACGCATCAGACGAGAGAGGGATAAAAATGGTCCGTGAGCGAGTTAAAACCTTTTCACGTTACAGTAGAGGATCATTAGCGAGCATTCCTTATGCCCTAGTTATATTAGATGAGTGCGATCAGATGACTTCTTCTGCCCAGACCGCCCTTCGCAGAATAATGGAAACAAGCTCACACACATGCCGTTTCATTCTAATATGTAATTATTCAAGCAAGATAATCGAACCCATTCAGAGCCGATGTGCAATCTTCCGCTTTTCCACCCTCAAGCAGGAGGATGTAGTAAAACATCTTAAATATGTTGCAGAGATGGAGCACATCAATTTGCATAGTAACGCTGCAAAAACAATTGTCGAATTTTCGGAAGGAGATCTGAGACGCGCCATAAACATACTGCAAACATCAGCCGTGTATGAAGACGGAAAAATGATAAATGAACAAACAATACTTCGCGTTGTTGGGCAAGCTAGCCCGAAACAGATTCAGCTAATGCTCAACAAAGCCCTAAGTGGAAAACTTATCGACGCAAGAAATATGCTATACGAACTGATGACAACATACGGTTTTTCTGGCGTGGACATCATCCGTCAAATGCATAGAGAACTATTCAGGCTCCAACACCTATCTCAAAAAGAAAAAGCCGAACTGATAGGTGTTTTTGGAGAATACGACTTTCGTCTGTCCGAAGGAGCAAACGAAGACATTCAATTGAGTGCCCTACTAGCTCAACTCACAAGATTTAGTGAGTCAAGAGGGAACTCCGCAAATGGATAACCTAATGTGGGTTGAGAAATACCGTCCAAAAACAGTTGCGGAGGTAATTGGAAACGAGGATGCTAAAGCCTCTTTCACTAACTGGTTAATAAAAAAACGCAGAGAAAAAGCAGTTCTATTATACGGACCAGCGGGGATTGGAAAAAGCACTTTGGTGTACGCTGCTGCTCACGATTTTAAATACAATGTTGTCGAAATGAATGCTAGTGACATCAGAACTAGAAAAGCCATAATGAAGATGGCAGCTCCAGCGGTTTCACTGTCTTCCTTAGACGAGTTCTCCTTCGAGACTAAAGGTAATCTTCTCCTTCTTGACGAGGTAGATGGAATTTTTGGTCAACAAGATCGGGGAGGGGTAGGTGCTATCGTAAAGATAATCCAAAACTCCCGGATACCCATTATCTTAACCGCCAACAATATAGAAATTCAAAAGCTCCGTCCCCTCAAAAAGATATGTCACTTGATTAGATTTCGTAGAGTTCGTATCCCTCTAATTGTCGCCTTTTTAAGAAGAATCTGTCAAGCGGAAAACATTCCTGCTGAAAAAGAGGCTCTCGAGATACTTGCGCAAAATAGTCTGGGTGATGTTAGATCTGCTATTAACGATCTACAAACCTTTTGTGAAAGCAGAAAAATTCTTCGGAAAGATGATGTACAATTTATCCCACTCAGGAACAGAGGTTTTAATATCTACGATACTTTGAAAGGAATGTTTTCGGCCAATTCATCCGTAGAAGCAATGAAGATTTTAAACAACTCACTTATTGATTACGACACCTTGCTATTATCTATACACGACAATCTACCACTCCATTACAAGAACCCGGAGAAACTAGCTATTGCCTATGAAGCCTTATCAAAAGCCGACGTTTTCAGAGGAAGAATACAGAACGAAGAGTGGCGGCTCCTCAAATACGTTTTCGAGTTCTTATCCCAATCAACAACTATTGCTCCTGGAGAGTTTCAACCCTTTAATTTCATATTTCCACCCACCAAGAGATACCTGTTAATGCGAACAAGTGCCGAACGAACTTTGTTGAAAACCATTTGCACGAGAATTGGGGCAAAATGCCATGTTTCACAAAAAACCGCAAACTCAGAATATCTCCCCTTCTTAAAAATAATTTTTAGGAAAAAATCAGACCAAGCATCTCAACTTGCAAAATGGCTGAGGTTAGATAACTCATCAATTAATTACCTGAAGAAAACAAACTAAAATAAATGGGAGCTAACAACAGTGAGAACTTTAAAAAAACAAGGATTTAAACTCCCATATTTAGGAAAAGAGATTTTCATTAAATTAACTAGGATGGGCTTAGACTATGAACAAGGAATATTCCTCATCAGAGACCTCAATAACATTGAAAACATAAGGGACTTTCTTTCAGAAATTTTAAATGAAAAAACCGTGTTCACCCAAATCTGTCTTATATGCAGAAAAGACTTTCTTTGCACCGAATGCAAACACTATAGTGAATGTCCAACAAAGGATCTACCCCTCCCTTGTATCTGTGAAAAATGTTCACAAAAGAACAATTTATATGAGCAATACCTAAAACTTGACAAATAAAAAATGAAGCACATAAAAAGATCATCTTTTTAAAAAAGGTAGAAAAAGATTTGGTAAAACGTAAATCAAAATCCAAAAAACCATCGAAATTTGTTGTATCAAAAAAACAGTGGCGCCACCTCACAGGACATTCCGCCACCCAATTCCCAACGTGTTTTCCAATTTCTATGAACGGCGTTGGGATGGTGTGGGAGTATTGTTGCAATCGATGTATAGATTGGATCTTCAAATGTTGTATTAAATGCGGTCATAATCAAGGCTGTGAAAACTCGCCTTACGCTACAAGACGAAGACTCCCCCGTCCTGTTTTCGACGAGGTCATTAAAGCTCGTGGTTGGGGATAATGCATGCATGTACCGTTCGATACACACAATCTTAGAAGATTCAGCTAGAATTGTTTCGTAAAGCTTCACTAGCAATCTCTATCTTTTTAGTTTAACCTCTTTTGTATTTGTCCCTTGATCACTTCTTATCCAAACTTCCTCTACTTTGCATCGTATTACAAACATTATCAACTGCATACATAAGGGCAGCAGTTCTCATATCCACTCCATGTTTTCGGGTCATTTCGTAGATGTTGTTGAAAGCTTTAGTCATCAGTCTTTTTAATCTAGTATTTACCTCCTCCTTTGCCCAATAATAATTCTGTAAATTCTGAACCCATTCAAAATAACTCACTGAAACACCACCTGCATTGGCAAGTATGTCTGGAATAACTAGAACCTCATTAGTATGAAGTATTTTGTCTGCTTCTGGAGTAGTCGGTCCATTTGCACCTTCAGCTATTATTTTTGCTCTCATTGCACCAGCATTATCTTTAGTTATTTGATTCTCTAATGCAGCTGGCACAAAAATATCAGTTTCTAACTCGAACAATTCTTCTTCAGAAATAGCTTCAGTACCTTCAAATCCTTTTACTGTACCTGTTTTTTTCTTATAGTCACGTAATTTATATGGGTTAATACCTTGTCTATTATACACTACACCCTTTGTATCACTCGCTGCAATTACTTTTGATCCTATATCATGAAAGATCTTTGCAGCGTTCCAACCAACATTACCATAACCTTGAACTACAATAGCTGCATCTTTTAAATCAATGTTTTTATGTTTAACAGCTTCTTGAACTGTATACACAAGTCCAAGAGAAGTAGCTTCTTCTCTTCCCTCTGATCCACCAAGATTTAATGGTTTTCCTGTAACTACAGCTGGACAATTATAACCTACTGCCTTGCTATATTCATCCATTATCCAAGCCATTTCTCGAGAACTTGTATTAACATCTGGAGCTGGAATATCTACCATAGGTCCAATATAATCCGATATTGCTCTAGTATATCCTCTTGTCAATCGTTCTATCTCGTTGACTGACATTTCTTTAGGATTGCATACTACCCCTCCTTTTGCACCACCATAAGGAATCCCTACAACCGAGCATTTCCAAGTCATCCATATCGATAATGCTGTAACTTCATCGAGTGTCACATCAGGATGATACCTAATGCCACCTTTCATAGGACCTCGGGCATTATTGTGTTGAACCCTATAACCTGTGAAAACTTTAGTTTTCCCGTTAACCAACTCTACAGGAATGTACACCGTAAAGACTCTTTTGGGGTATTTTAACATTTCAAGGGTATCTTCATTTAGGTTTAGCTTTTTTCCTGCAATGGCTAATTGCTTCAATGCCATATTATACGGATTCAATCTTAACCCTTTCCATTCTCCTTTGCCTTTCCACTTAAGAAGTAAGATTAGTCTTAAAAACTTTTAAATATTAGCTAGCTAACTTGACTAATTCTCTGAAAAACGCTTTTCTCTTGTTGTTAATATCACGCCTACCAGACATTAAGAAGCCTTGACAAGAAAGTGACATGTTTTGACCTGTTTTGGTTTGTCCTAAAAAGACGGGTCTTAATCTATTCTTAACAGTGTATACTCTAAATCTGAGCACAGAGTACAAGAGGAGAAATAACCCCTCACAAAATAATATTTAGATAGTAAATGCTTCAAGAAGCAGACTTAAATCTTTAAAAGAAACTGTTTTACTCTTGACTTAGCGGTCATTTTTTGAGACTTTTCAGACTCCGCTTAGCCACTTTCCTGCTCAGGAAGACATTTGACCTTTTTTCATTAGACACCCGATGTCTCTTGTCGTTCTAAGGAGTAGTTTCTGACAATCTTTCCAGTTACGCGAAAAGTTAATGTTAATCGTTGAGCACATTTCCGTTTTGAGAGAGAGGCTTTCTGACTAATAATAGTTAGTCTCAAAAGATAATAGGTAACATTTTAGCTGACTTGACTTAGTTTTAAAAGCAGAATTCATGCAAGCATTTATTCCACCTAGACTATTTTGCACGTTCAACTGTGTAGCTTTATATCCCGTAGTTCTATCTTTCTTTTAGAAGATTCTTTTGCTTTGGAGGGTAGGTATTGATAACAAAGACGTTAGCACTCATTAAAGAGACGGATTTTGAATTTGAAAATGCAACGTTTAGAATTGTCGCCAATAGAAACTCCCCTGAAATTGAACTTGCTGGTTTTAAAATTGGACCCTTTAAAGAAGGGGGGGAATACAACATCAGATTTTGGATAGCTAGAGAGTTAGTGAAAGCCGGGATAGTCCACTTTAAGGAAGAAGAAAGTTTAGATGCAGTAAAGCTGTATAAAATTCAATGGAAAGAGCGAGTTCAATCAGGTAAACGTTTTTCCTCTTTGCCTGAAAATTTTTATTTCAAGCTTCGGCATTATCTTGCTGACGTAAAAAGGGAAGCAACAATAAGGACTGAAAAAATGAGGGAGTATGAAAAGACTTTCGGTCTTTCACGCGACATTATTAACTGTCGCTTAAAAAAGATCGTTTCCCTCTCCTCCTCTCCTGCGCAAACAAGTCAGATCCTCCAAAACTTAACTAGGGAAGAACGCATGATTTACAATCATTTATACAAAGTTATTAGTGAATGGAGATCCAAAATCCTGGAAGAGGTTGGTGAGCCTTGACAGAAATTGAAATGGCCCCAGCAGATCCTCAGGAAAGGTTCCAAGATTTTTTAAAATCCGAAAAATATCGCCAAAGCTTCGCTCAGATGGCTATTACTGGTAGCACATCATTATTAGTAGATTTTGAAGATCTACTTACAACGGACTCGGCTTTAGCTGAAATCCTTATTGAAACGCCTGATGAATATTTAGAACACGCAAACCATGCAGCTCTAGCTCAGTTAAAGATAGAGGACCCCGAGTATGCTGAAGGGATCGAAAAGGTTAATGTTAGAATTAATAGGCTGATTGAAACTCAACCACTGCGAACATTGGGCTCAGACCATATTGGGACACTCGTTATGTTGGAAGGCATTGTTATTCGATCCACACCTGTCAGACCTATGGTTTTGCGAGCTGCTTTTCAATGCAAGAAGTGTGGCCAAATCGGTTATATCGATCAGACAGGTCCTTTCTTGAGAGCTCCTATTGCATGTACCGATACTGTTTGCAGAAGCAGGGGGCCATTTGATTTTGTTCAAAAAGACTCAACTTTCATCGATTCCCAAGAAATACGTATCCAAGAACGTCAAGAGGAACTTCCTCCAGGACAGCTCCCAAGATGGATAAACATCAAGCTCGTTGGACAGGATATAGTAGACATAGCGAGACCGGGTGATAGCGCCTCAATTGTAGGAACTGTTCGTGCAGCTGCTCCAACACTTCCTAGGGTAGGGAAATTACGAGTATTCACAATGCACCTCGACGCTAATTTCATAGATGTTGTAAGCAAAGAGGCAGAAGCGATATTCATCTCACCCGAAGAAGAGAAACAGATCCTTGAATTGGCAAAGGATCCTTGGATCCATCGTAAAATCATTCGGTCGATAGCACCCTCTATCTACGGTTACGAGCACATCAAAGAGGCAGTAATGTATCTTCTCTTTGGAGGGGTTCCAAAACTTCTTCCTGACATTAATATCCGAGGAGATATGAATGTTCTCCTCATAGGAGATCCTGGAACAGCAAAGTCTCAATTGCTGCAATATGTGTCAAAAATTGCTCCACGCGGCTTATATACATCTGGTCGAGGGACAACTGCAGCTGGTTTAACCGCAGCTGTGATCCGAGAACGAGAAGGAATGACCCTTGAGGCAGGTGCTCTCGTTCTTGCAGACAAAGGTGTTGCGTGTATTGATGAGATCGATAAAATGCGTCCGGAAGATAGGGTTGCTATCCATGGAGCAATGGAACAACAAATCATCGCTATCGCAAAGGGAGGTATTGTGGCAACTCTCAACGCTAGAACTTCCTTATTAGCTGCGGCTAACCCCGCTTTGGGAAGATATGATCCTTATCGAACAGTAACGGAGAACATTTCTCTTCCCGTTACGATTCTCTCAAGGTTTGACCTAATCTTTGTTTTGAGGGATACGCCTGAGAAGGAACAGGACACCCGTATGTCAGAACACATTTTGGATCTCCATAGGGGAGGCACTGTTTCAGAGGAACCTCCCATACCGGCGGGTCTTCTTAGAAAATACGTTAGCTATGCCAAATCTATGAAGCCAGAGCTGAAAAAAGAAGCTGCAAATCGTATCAGAGACTTTTATCTGGAGATGCGTTCAGCTAGCGAAACAGAGGGATCACCAATAGCCATTACAGCGAGACAGCTCGAATCTATTATAAGAATAACAGAGGCTAGAGCTCGTGTAGCTCTTCAAAAAGAGATTCTCGTTGAGGACGCTGAAGCAGCTATTTCCTTAATGAAAAGATCGCTAGAAGAGGTTGGAATTGACGTTTCATCCCGCAAATTCGATATCGACATCATCATGACCGGAAAACCCAAAAGTCTACAGAATAAGTTAAGAGTTGTTCTGAGCACAATAATTGAAATGGAGAGAGAAACGGGAATGGTTAAAAAGTCTGAGCTTTTAGAGAAACTTAAGACTGAGTTTGAGATTCAAAGCCTTGAAGCAGAAAGGCTCATGGGACAGTTGCTGCGGGAAGGCACTATCTATGCTCCTCAAGAAGACTACCTTAAAAAGACTTGATGTAAAACCATATTAACTTTTCCAAAAAAACAATGTAAATTTCTCTCTTATCTCTATACGTAAAAAATGAAAACGATAGTATGATTATGTTCAAACCTGAAGAACGAAAGATAAGAGTAACCCGCGGGATCTCAATATTTCTAGCAGCAAAAGAAGCCGGCGTTGACATCAGATCAGAATGCGACGGCAAGGGATCTTGCGGAAAATGTAAGATAACAATCAAAGACCATAAAGCTGTAAATAAAGTTAGCGAAATCGAAAAAAAACATTTCTCCCCATCAGAAATCAACTCCGGATTCAGACTAGCCTGCCAAACGACAATTTTTCAAAACACTAAAGTGACAATCCCTCATGAGAGCAGAATAGGATTACGAAAAATCCAAATCAAAGGCTTAGAAAGACCGGTAAAACTAGATTTAGCTTTAAAGAAATACAATTTAACTCTGCCAAAACCAACATTGTCCGACTTTAGACCCGATCTCGAAAGAATTTTTGAAGAATTATCCAATATAATTAATATCCGTGGGCTGGAAATCGATTATACTGCACTCAAAAAACTACCTGACATTCTCCGCAACGCAAATTGGAACATCACGATAACCATCTGGAAAGACCGCAAAATTATAGCTATAGAGCCCGGAGAAACTACAAAAGAGCTTTTCGGATTAGCTCTAGACATCGGCACATCAAAAATCGTGGGGTACATAGTCGACTTGACAACTGGTAAAACCATTGGAATAGGGTCTGTCAAAAATCCGCAGGCTATTCATGGAGAGGACATCATGTCTCGAATCAGATTTGCCACAGTGGAGGACAATGGACTTATTACTCTACAGAGGTCAGCAATCGCTGGTATAAACCATGTTTTACATGAAGCATGCATCAAGGCAGGGATTCATCCATCTCACGTTTATGAAGCAACTGTTGTAGGTAACACTGCAATGCATCACTTTTTTCTAGCTATTCAGCCAAAGTACATGGCCCTATCGCCCTTCACACCAGTAATAAAGAAGACAATTAGTGTTAAGGCCAGTGAGTTGAATATAGGTATAAATTCGAATGGTGTCATCAATGTTTTGCCTGTTATCGCTGGATTTGTGGGCTCAGACGCCGTAGCAGACGCTTTAGCCACAGGGATTCATGAGTCGAACGAACTTTCTTTGTTAATAGATATCGGAACGAATACAGAGGTTTTTGTTGGCAACACGGAGGACGTTCTATGCTGCTCCTGTGCCTCGGGGCCAGCCTTTGAGGGGGCTCATATAAAACATGGGATTAAAGCTGAAACCGGGGCAATAGAGAAAATAACAATAGAACCGGATTCTTTCGAAGTTAAGTATAAAACGGTAGAGAATGCAAAGCCGATAGGATTATGCGGATCATCAATAGTAGACATCTTGGCAGAGATGCTAAAATGTGGTATAATAAATTTTCAAGGCCGTTTTAACTCTAAAATAGAAACTCCACGGATTAGAATTCCTAACGGGGAAAAAGAATTCGTTTTGGTATGGGGAACTGAAACTGGAACGGGTAAAGATATTGTTTTCACACAAAAAGACGTTGATGAGGTACAACTAGCAAAAGCAGCTATCTTCGCGGGATGTTCTATCCTAATTAAAAGAAAAAATTTGGAAAAGGAACATCTCACTCGAATTTTACTTGCTGGTGCTTTTGGTAACTTCATCAATCCTGAAAACGCGAAGATCATTGGATTGATCCCCGATATCCCAACAGAAAGGATAAACTTTGTTGGTAACACGGCTGTAACAGGTGCTAAAATGGCTCTCTTGTCGATGGAAGTAATGGATACAGCCGATGTAATCTCCAACAAAATCAGATACCTTGAACTAGCTGCAGATCCAGATTTTGCTCGAGAGTTTGCTTATGCTTGGTATCTTCCCCACAAAGATCTAGAACGGTTCCCATCTATCAGTAGCCTCTTAAATGGCATTCATAAAAACTAGTGAAAAATACCTGTGGGTTCTGATTATGGTTTATTAGCGCATTAACCAGGACCAAATCCAGAGGAAAACCATCTTCTCGTAGTGCTCCCAACTCTCTTTTATTATTTTTTCGTCACCAAGTATTTTTTGTATTTCCTTCCTCTTTTTTTTCCAGGGAGTGTATAGTGACATTTTTTTACCTCCTGTAAACTCCGTATTTGGCTGTAAACTTAGTCATTGCGACTATGTTTTCTATTTTTGCGCCGCCTGGGATGCCTACAGCACCATCCATAATGAAGCCTCCACCCTCACCTACGACATCGATGAGTTTCTTGCAATATTTCTCAACTTGTTTGGGTGTGCCAAATTGTAGTAGCGTGGCTGGTACATTTCCTTGTAAGCACACGGTGTCTCCTACTAGTTCTTTTGCTTTGAATATGTCCGCAAGATCAATTTTTAGGATGACCTTCCCTTTTGGAACTTCTCTCCAATATTTCATGTTCATGGTCCAATCTCCTTCAGCAAAGGGACGGCAAATAAAACCGTCTGCGACCAGTCGACATATTACCTCCTTCAACGTAGGCCAGTAGAATGTTTCAAACTGCTTCAAGGACATAAAAGGTACACATCCCCTATGGAGAGGCATACCAATCTGAGGTTTCATCTCCTTACGGGTAGATTCATCCTTGATACGTAAGGTGTGTGGTAGTTCTGCATACATTACGCAGTAGGGTACCAGCGCTTCACAGGCCTTAATAATCTTTTCTGGTCGTTTGTACATGTCTATGCTCGATTCACGCATACCTCTTAACGTGTCGGAGAGGACGTCGAAAGGAGCCTTAGTCATACTACTTCTAGCCATGGGCATACCAAACTCGCTTTCCCATTTTTTACGTTTGTTTCCCCAAAAGGCGCGATGGTCATTGTGGGCGAAAATCCCCTTCATCATCGCTATTTTTGCACGTGTTAACCCCTTATTCCACTCCTCTCTAAAAATGCGTGGGAAATATTTAGTTATCAAAAACTCGGTAGGATTTTCTGTAAACATGTCGTACTCCTCTGATTTCATATTACACCTCTCAATGAATTGGAAGGATACATCGGGTGATAATTCTCTGCCTGGTATCTCGTATAATCCTTGACCTAACGCATCGGAGACTGGTCCCGACAATGTACCTCCGCTTCCAATTGCATCCGCCTCTGGGAACGCTTTCATTAACCTTTCAATTATCTCTGCACGTTTCTCATAGTTGTACATCAATTCCTGGACGGTTACACCCCCGTAACGGGCTATAAAAGAAATATTAAAACCCAGCACGATAGGTACCCTATCTGGTGTCTTGAGGCTGGTCGCTGTTGTGATGCGCTCAACCCTCTCGTTGTAAAGCTCCTTGGGGCTCTTCTTCACAGCTAGATTTCCATCCACTTCTTGCATATCCTGACGCCTTTAGCTGCCGAGGTTGCATAGGCATCTGCACCGGTGTACCGTCGGACGTTCTCATCTATGTGGCCACCGCCGATGATTATCTTAATTTGGTTACGCTGTCCTGCGGCTTCTATAGCTTCCACAGTTTTCTTCATAGAATCATATGCTAGCGTTAGAAACCCGCTTAATGCTACAATTTCTGGTTTTACTTCTTCTATTTTTTCCACAAATTTTTGAGGAGGAGCATCTACACCAATGTCATAAACGTCGAATCCGTTGGCATCCAACATAAATGTTACTATGTCCTTACCTATGTTGTGTATATCACCCTGCACTGTTCCTATAACAACCTTAGCCAAATACTTAACCTCACCAGCCTTTTCAATGTCTAGTTTGGTGATTTCCGAAATCCTCCTTAGGATTTCACCAGCCATTATAAGGTCTGGAAGAAAATACTCCGCGTCCTCAAAACGTTTACCCACGATTTCAACCGCTTTTCTACAAATTTCTAGAATCTTAAGTGGTTCCTCGCCTGCATCAAGCTTTTCCTTGACTAACTTTAACGCCTTTTCTTCCTTCAAATCAGCCAGTGCTTCTACAAGTTTTTCCGAAGACATTTTACATCCTGTCCCCCTCTTATACTAATTATTTATTAATATTTTCTTACGTAGAGAATCCTTTAATGGAATTCATAAAAGTTAGAATGGTGTAATCAATTTGTTTAGAATTCAAAAAGAGCAAAAAACCTTCAAGATAGGTGGGGTAAAAGTAGGTGGACAATTAGGTGAGAACCCAACAGTCTTGATAGGGACATTATTTTATCATGGACACAAGATTGTGAAAGATGCAGCAAAGGGAGTTTTCGATCGAAGGAAAGCAGAGGAGCTTATCAATCGTCAGGATGAACTCTCCGATAAAACGGGAATTCCTTGCATGGTTGATGTGGTCTGTACTTCAACAGAAGCGCTCCAGAAATATCTAGATTTCGTGTCATCTTCAACGGATGCACCCATCTTGATAGAGGGAGTAATTGCTAGCAACAAGATATTCGGACTAGAATATGCAAAGGAAGTCGGATTAATCAATAGAATAATCTATAATTCGTTAATTCCCCGTTATGAGAAAGCGGAAATTAAGAAGATCCAAGAAGTAGGTTTGAAAAGTGCCATTTTGCTGGCTATGAATACTAAAGATTTCACAGCGAAAGGCAGAGTCACAGCAATTGACAATCTACTACGCGTAGCTAATATCGCAGCAATTGAGTGTCCGCTAATAGACACCTGCGTTTTAGACGTCGCTACCCTAGGGCAAGCTTGTTGGGCCCTCTTTGAGTTGAAGGAGAAATACGGGTTCCCAGTAGGATGTGGAGCCCATAACGCAGTTAGTAACATAGGGAAAAGACTGAAAACAAAATATGGTAAGCGAGTGGTTGAACCGTGCACAGCGTCAGTGAACGTTATGGCAACCACTATCGGCGCGGATTTCGTTCTCTACGGTCCAATTGAGGCTGCGGACTACATTTTCCCAGCTATAGGACTGGTGGATACGGCCTACGGGCAGCTCATATTGGATAAGGGACAAAAGTTAGAACGGACTCACCCTCGGTTTAAAATATTACGTAGAGAAATCTTCAAAGAAGAGATTTAATTATTTTAGATACGTGCTTCTGATTTGTTCCTCAAACTTTACTGCTTAAAAATTAAAACGTGGAAGATAAATATGTTCTTTGGTGCTTAGAAATGGAAATCTCGTTTGAAAGTTTTTTAAAGCTTAACCTGAGGATTGGTAAAATAGTTGAAACAAAAAAAATTGTTGGGTCAAGAAACTTAATCAAAATGACGGTTGATTTTGGCGTTGAGAAAAGATCATCAGTAGCAGGACTATTACAATACTATAAACCAGAAGAAATAATAGGAAAAAAATACGCCTTCGTCTTGAACTTGCAACGAAGGAAATTCATGGGCATAGAATCCCAGTGCATGATACTCGCTGCCGAGGATGATAAGGGTAACGTTGTTTTGATAAAACCTGAAACGGACATCGAAGTAGGAAGCAGAATAAGGTAAAAACCGCATTTAAAGAATTATTTTCTTTTCAATAAAAAGAGGAGATTAAGGATTATCGTTACCCCTTCAAGAGGTGACATAAAAAGATTAAGGGATTATAACAGATAATTCACTTCTTTTCTTAGTGATTTTAGATGATTGCCGAGTTATTGTCTCTTTTTACAGCTTTTTGTTATGGAAGTAGTGCAATCTTCATAAGAAAAGGTTTAAAAACTTCAAATACGATGTCCGCTGTTTTAGTGAGTACGTCCATCCAATTCGTTATATTATGGATTACCTTCATTTTTCTTTCTCAACATTCCCCAACTTTTGATGTTAAAGCAGTTTTATTTTTTGTATTAGCTGGTGTAAGTGCTACAGGAATTGGTAGGATGTTAAATTACATAGGAATTAATAGACTTGGGGTCTCAATTACTCAACCATTAATTGGTTCAGCACCCTTGTTCTCCATTATTACTGCCGCAGTTTTTTTAACTGAACAATTTGCTCTATTTGTTTACCTTGGAACCGCTCTAATAATCTTGGGTGTTGCGATATTAAGTCAAAGAAGTAAGGATCAGCTCAAAATAAATGGATTAAAAAGAATGTATATTATTATCCCTCTGCTTGCGGCATTATTTTATGGATCTCTTCAACTTTTAGGAAAATTGGATTAAACATCCTTAATTTACCGCTTTTTGGGGCGACTATTGGTGTTTCTGCATCTTGGATCTTTTTGTTACTTTTTTTGATCTTTTCTGGAAGAATAAAAACCATTTCATTAGATAAACCTAGTCTTCGTTTCTTCTCATGTTCGGGGTTATTTGTAAGTATTGGAATGATTAGTATGTTTTATGCGTATAGCGAGGGAAAAGTTGGGATTGTGGCTCCATTAATTGCCACCAATCCTTTGTTTGCCCTTCTATTTAGTTATGTGTTTCTCAAAAACACTGAGAAAATATCCTATAAAATTGTTATTGGAGCAGGTATCACATTATTAGGCGTAATCTTAATTTCAATGTTCCGATCATGATTTTTATAAGCTAACCAAAGAAGATACGGCTTAAAGGTGTAAACATTGAAAATCGAAGATCTGCCTGTACCAGAACCCGTAAAAAGGGTTATAATCAATACAGGGATCACTGAACTTTATCCACCACAAGAAGATGCCATACGTGCTGGTGCATTAGATGGAAAGAACTTTATCCTAGCAAGCCCCACCGCTTCAGGCAAGACCCTCATCGCTGAACTCTGTGCTCTCAAACACATACTGGAGAAGGATGGACGAGTCCTTTATTTAACTCCTCTAAGGGCACTAGCCAACGAAAAATTTGAAGAGTTCAAAAAATACACTATCATAAAGAAAAAGAATGGGAGATGGGTTAGCGTCGGCATCAGTACAGGCGACTATGATGCCGCTGATCCATGGCTCGCAAGATACGACATCATTATTACTACAAATGAAAAAACCGATTCGTTACTGAGACATCGGGCTCGTTGGATGAACGAAATTTCCCTAGTAATTGCTGATGAGGTACACTTGCTCAATAACGCTGACCGTGGACCAACGTTGGAAGTGGTGCTCGCACGCTTAATGCAAATTAATCCACATGCTCAATTTTTAGCCTTAAGTGCTACAGTGAAAAACGCTGAAGAGGCTGCCGAGTGGTTAAAAGCTGAGTCCATTACAACTGATTGGAGACCCGTTACTCTAAGAGAAGGCGTGCTCTTACATGACACGATCCAATTTAAGGATGGAGGCACGGAGAATATTAAAAAACCCGCCAAAAAACCCGTCCTAAATCTTGCATTACATACTATACAGCTTGGTGGACAAGCTCTCGTCTTCACTGGGACAAGAAGAAACGCTGTTAGTCTAGCTAAGGAAATGTCAAAAGTGTTAATCCCCTTCATATCCAAGTCATTGAGTCGTGCTTTAATGCGCATTGTTGAAAAGATCCTCACCACCGGTGAGCGGACAAGAATAAGTGAATTATTGTCTGAACTTATTAAGCATGGAACAGCCTTTCATCACGCTGGCTTGAGTGGTTCTCAAAGGAGGATAATTGAAGAGGCCTTTAGGGAAGGAAAGATTAAGGTTTTAACCGCAACACCCACCTTGGCTTTTGGGGTTAATCTACCCGCTAGAATAGTGATAATCAATAATTATCGGCGATACGAGTCTGGGTATGGATATTACCCCATTCCGGTTCTTGAATATAAACAAATGGCGGGGAGAGCTGGTAGACCACGTTATGATACGATTGGGGAAGCTCTCCTAATCGCTAATACTGAGGATGAACGTGACTATTTAATGGAGAGTTATGTTCTTGCTGATCCAGAGAGAATCTGGTCGAAATTAGCGGTAGAGAGAATTCTTAGATCCCACGTTCTGGCTACTATAGCTTCTGACTTTGCTCATACTGAGCAGGGGATCTATGACTTTTTTGGCAAAACATTCTATGCTTTTCAATACGACTCACACGCTATCAAAGGGGTTATTACAAAAACTCTGAAATTTCTTTACAAAGAGAAAATGATTGATGTGAGTAGTGAAAATGTTTTCGCGACCAAGTTTGGGCGCAGGACCTCTGAACTGTACATAGATCCTGTTTCTGCGGTTTTGATTCGTGATGCCCTATTAAATCGAGCACCGAGACTAACAAACCTTAGCTTCCTTCACATGGTCGCTCATACTCCTGACATGTTTCCTAAACTTCGTCCATATTCAAGAGAGATAAGCAACCTCGCTATTTTTGTCGATGGGCACAGGGAAGAATTCATGTTTGAGGTTGTTGATGAATGGTCAGACAGAATTAGTTATGAAGCTTTTCTTGGAGAAGCTAAGCTTGCTTGGGTTTTGAGCACATGGATGGAGGAAATCTCGGAAGATGAGGTTATAGCGAGATTTCGAGTCCAACCAGGTGATCTATATCGACTTATTGGAACATCACGGTGGCTCCTATACGCCTCTCAAGAGTTAGCAACGCTCTTCGGTCACAAAGACATTACTTCCCATTTAGCTAAAATTACGGAGCGAGTTAAGAGAGGGGTGAAAGAGGAACTACTGCCTTTAGTTAAGTTGGAAGGAATAGGCAGAGTCCGGGCACGCATACTTTACAATGCTGATTTAAGAACATTGAACGATCTTAAGAAAGTGCCCTTTGATAAGTTAATTAAACTGCCCTTTATAGGATCTAAAATTGCCAAGGAAATTAAGGAACAGGTGGGTGGTTATATTAAATCAAAAGATTGGAAAAATCTGAAGAAAGGAAAAGATTGGGAGCAACAAGTTATAACCAAATACTAATTAGCCCTTTTAGGCAAATCAAGATTCAATGGTCAAAAGGATATAAAAACCCAGACACTAACTGTCCAATAGGTTATAATTTTTTGTAAAGCAATCGGCGTCCGCTAACTTGAATGGGTGAAATTTTAGAAAATTGTTTTTCCTTCATAGCCATGATCTGAAACCTAAGCATCGGCGACATCTTGGCTGATGCCGGTCTTAACTCAGGCTCTACCTTAACCCAGAGGGGGAATTTACACTTTAGAGCGGTTCCCTTCACTATGGCTTCTCCTTGTGGTAGCGACCCCAATAATTCCACGAAGTGGTCACCCACCACCTCTTGGAGTCTTCTTTTGTCGATGTCTTCCAACGCGTGTGAGATAATGTTGTTTGCGCATTGGGTTATCACGGTTTTATCTACCGTTGCTAATCGTTGGGTTACGATCCATAGTCCGATGCCGTTTCGCCCCCCGTTGGTAGCTACCTCTTTAACAATGGATAGCAGTTTACTTCGACCGTCTTTATCACCTATGGAGAATTGGGTCCACTGGGGTGCGTAGTACATAGCCTCTTCTAAGACTACGACGCATCCGAAGCTGGAATTCTCTAACGCTTCATAGAAGATTCTGCGTAACACTTGAGAGAGAACTATATGTTTTTTTGCCCAACCGTTTGGTCCTTTGGATAAGTCCACTATAACGATCCTATGGCGATTTAGAAGATCCACTGGATCCAACGCATTAACGTTCTCGTTAGGGATTATCCTTGAAAAACGAATTGCTTCAATCACCTGTTTTCTATAACTGTCAAGATCTGCTTCAGATCTGCTAAAACCAACGCACTTATCTGAAACTGTTTTTACGGCTTCAATGAGAGTCTGTTTTATTAATGGGTGTCTTGCTTTTCTTATGCGACTTAGAGCCTTAATCAAAATTTTTGACATCCACCAACCTTTCTGCCACCCGAATTCGCCAATAATGTCATCTGAATGTATATTTTCAGATTTGAAGAAGGACGGCCATGACCCTATCTTTACCTTATCTCCAAATACTTCCTTTAAACTGCTATATTCACCATCTTTATCAATAATTAGGAATTTGACTGGGGGTTCTGCTTGGGTAGCCCTTGCAATCATAGAGATGGCGGTGGTAGTTTTCCCGGTGCCAACTGCTCCGCATATAAGACAGCATTGTCTGATTAGGTAGTATAGGTCTAGTTCTACGTCTAAACCGCTGTTCGGGTCTACACCGAGTCGTACTTTCCATCTTGAGGATGGTTTTGTGAACGTCTCTATTATATTCTGGTCTGCCTTTAAAACAGGAGTGTGAGGTGACAGGGGATATCTCAGGGGTCGGATTGCTTTACCGTCCATCCAGCCCCATTGATACGCTTCAGCTCTCACTGTGGTTCTTTCATCATCTCTGAGAACGGTTCCTTCCTTTAGTAGGGCTTCTTCGTAATCCCTAGTCTCCTTGTGTGAGTATACTTTGGTGACTTGGTAGACTACAGGAAAACCGTTTTTTGGGTGCTTAATATATGTCAAATCTCCTTTAGCAACCTCGCCGTCCTTCTCAAGAACTATAGTGATTGAATTTGTGCGGTAGTCACCATAAGTACTGAAGGTGTGTCCTGCTCTCATTTAAACTCCCCCCAAACGCTGGCAGCCATGGAAGAAGTGCCGAAGCGTTTCTCTAATCGAGGAATTAGCTCTGAATAAATTTCGTAGACAAACTTCTTTGTAACCCGAACCTCTTCATCCGCTTTTACGATGGGAAGAGGAATTCCCTTGTTTATGGCTGTAGAGTAACAATAGCTAGTTAAGTTATCTAACGAATCTAACATGAACTCTGGAATGTCGATCCTGATTGGGGGTAACAGGTGATTTGAAGATAAACGCGTGTAAAAGGAGTATATGGTGTGGTTGATTAGGTCCATAAAGGGTGCAGCTCTTACCATCCTTTGTAAAGCGTCTCTTGGTGAGAAGACATCGGTTCTCTCTCCTGGCTTCAACATTTGAAGGAGGACAAAAGAGTCTGGAAGATGAGTTATTTGCTGCAGTTCAAGATAATTGATCAAATACCTAGCAGTAGTTCTTTTAACAATACCTGCAATAGCTATGCCTTCTTTAGCACATAACTTTAACAATAGATTTATTGATGAAATTAGGGCTTGTCGATCCTGCTTCTCACCCTTGTTAGCCCACCAATTACCAAAAGCTAGGGGACCATCAATAAGTACTAAATCAACTTTATTTTTCGTTACGAATCTCGTCGCAGTTTCAAACAATTTAGTCTCGCGCCTAAGGCTCACGATCTCATGGAACTTTTCATCTGAAAAGCTGTATGGAAGTCTGATAGCTTCAGGTTTAGTAAAGTATCTTTTAGCATTCGGTAGTTGATAGACCAAAGCAGCTATAATGGCAAACCAACGTGACGCTAACGGAACTCGTTGACTGCCTGCATCAATCCCAGCGACTATGTCATAAACAACTTTACGATCAATTGAATAAAAAGCAATTTTTCGTTTGATCGCAGAAACTACTTGGGGTAGTTTCAAGAAATCACTGTTTACATCCTTGGAAACCTCGTTTAGGATCATGTTCCGAAGAGCTAAACACAGATGTGGATAAGTCATTCTAGTTTCCTTCAGCAAATCGCTTTTTAAGGTATTCTGTTCTTTTTTTATATGGGTGTGGTGAGTTATCATATCAGCTAAACGCCTCTTACGCTGGTTTGTCGCTAACGCCGGGAATCCCGACTTGGCGACCCATCTTTTCCTTTATTGAAAATGTGTCAGCAATTCACTTCCTAGGTAATTTTTCATTTAGAATTTTGTAAACGTGGAGGATCATGGCTAGACAGTTATCTCTATTTGCTCTGTAAACACCTCTTTTAGGACAGAATAGCAAGCCCATTTTATGAAGCTGACGTACCGCATCTCTCACAGTGCTTGGTGTAAGATTTAAGGACTTGCTGATTTTTTTGGGAGAAAACGCCTTACCCTGCCAAAATACAAAAAGAAGGATTTTATATGTA
>JAGLRI010000020.1 GCA_023136395.1 Candidatus Bathyarchaeota archaeon
TCACGCTGTTTGTCTTCTGGGAGCTTATGTGTCTAACATCCTACGCTTTAGTCGCATTTCGAAAACAGAGATGGGAACCGATAGAAGCCGGGTTCAAATACATCATCATGAGTGCCGCAGGAGGGGCAACCATTCTCCTCGCTATGTCATTCCTCTACGGCATGACCGGAACACTAAACTTTGCACATCTAGCAACCAGCCTTAACAATGCCACAGCCAACAGATGGTTATACATAACGTTGACGTTAATTATCATTGGTTTTGGTATCAAAGCAGGCGTCGTGCCTTTCCATACGTGGCTCCCAGACGCCCACTCAGCCGCCCCAAGTCCAATAAGCGCCCTTCTTTCTGGAGTTATGGTAAAGACGGGCATCTTCGGGTTAATCCGGGTTCTCATCCTTGTCTTCGCTCCTATGCAGGGAACTTGGCAAGCTACGCTAGCAATCTTCGCTGTCCTCACTATGTTCACCGGAAATCTAATGGCACTGTTACAGGACGATGTCAAACGGCTCCTCGCCTTCAGCACAATAGCCAATGTAGGCTACATCATTTTAGGAATAGCCATAGGTTCCCTACAGGCACTAACTGGAAGTCTCTTTCATATTTTGAATCATGCCGCGGTTAAGGCCCTTCTCTTCCTCTGCGCAGGCTCCTTCATCCATCAAACAAAGACACGAAGCCTCAAGGAACTCGCTGGAATAAGACATTCAATGCCTGTGACCAGCACTATCTTTGTCATCGGGACATTAGCTTTGGCGGGAATTCCTCCTCTTAACTTTTTCTGGAGCGAGTTGACGATTGTGACGGCGGGCGTGAAAGCAGGAATGCTCCTGTTCTCGGTCTTAATGATCGGCAATGTAGCTTTTTCAGCCGCTTACTGCCTCCGTTTAATCCAAATAATCATTTTAAAGCCCCCCACCTCAACCTCAAAGAAAGCTATTGAAGCCCCAATTCTTATGCTCATTACAACCGCGGTCCTAGCTATTTTATGTATTATGATTGGACTCCATCCAAGCCCGTTTCTAGCCATAGCTGAGGATGCTGCCCAAGCAGCCCTCGACATTCAAGGTTACATTAACGCCTTGATTTTAGGATAGTAACAACGCATGCGTTATTATTTGTTTGCTCTATAAAGCAACAGTTACATGCCTACTCTATTTTACCTCCACATTTTTCCAAAAACGTCTATTTTATATCGCTGTCAATTTCAGTTAGTCTTTCCGTTCCGACAGTTTAAAGAATAAAAAGTGAAATTGACGATAAAGATTTTATTTATCCTTCCAAATAAGACTCCGGTACATGCTTCATTAAATAAAAAGCGTGAGAGAGCAAATCTAGGATGAGTTCTATACCTATAAGCGGAATTTTGCATGATTCATGGTTAATTCTGCTTCTCAGCCTTGTCTCAATAATAGCCGTTACAATGGTTCATAAAAGGATGAAAAAGCATATCGCAATAGCCATCAGTTTAGCCACTTCGATCATAGCGGCCTTAACTATCCCAGATTTGTTTTCGAAATATATCATCGACCTTACACATGTTCTAAACCACATAATGCTTACGATAACATTTCTTCTTTGCGCAAGATTACTTATAGTTGAAAACGCTATAGCGAAGACGGTTACCTTCCTTTCAGACAGATTGAGAAGAACCCATACAGGAAATTTAAATTTGAATATGCTTGCTCTGCTTCTATATTTTCTCTCGTCTTTGATTTTCTTCTTTGTTATTTATGTGTAAATAACTGCCTGTTTTCCTCACAACAATGTGAATAATTTAATGTGAGGTGTTGAACGCGCAATATTTAGGTTTTTTCCATTAAACCGTTGCATTAGGGGTAACTCTGAAAGCGAAATTTCCAATGATTCTATCCATCTGTGCGTATTTAAGAGGAGTAATAGTCTTCTCGCTAATTCATTGTAGTTTCTGGGTAAAAACATGTAATGAATTCCATTCTCATTTTCAGCTAAATTGTCAAAAGTCTTGAGCGCTAATGTTATTAATTGCTTGTAATCTACAAAATATCGGTTGGTGGTTACCGATTGGGCTAATACTTATTCAACTTGTTTTAGTTCCTATCTGTGCTTCGATCATTGTATTTCTCTTAGGAAAAAAACTTGCTCATAGAACGGGTTGGTTAGCCTTCATAGTTCTCTTTTATACAACGCTATTAAGTTTTATTGCTGCGTCTCAAGTAATGGGTGGAGCCACCCTGATAGAGACCTATAACTGGGCACCGAATATAGGTCTAATCTTCGGTCTACGGGTAGATGGGCTGAGCGTTCCCTTTATTTTGACTATTAGCGTTCTATCTATGTCAGTTTCTATATATTCTATTCCTTACATGAAGCGCAAGATCGAGGATAAGAAAATTGAGTATGGAGCATATTACGCATTCTTAATTCTCTATGTAGCAGGTATGATAGGAACCGTTCTAGCAACTAACCTTATCCAACTATTCATATTCTATGAATTCATGCTCATCCCGTCATATTTTCTTATAGCCCAGTGGGGTTATGGAGAAAGGGAAAGAATAGCCATCATGTATTTCCTCTGGACCCACATAGGTGCCTTAGCCTTACTAATGGGGATTCTACTTACGTATACGACGGTAGGTTCTTTAAACATCTATGAGATTCCGATACTCCTAGCGCAAACCAACCCCTCACTCGAGTTGATGACGGGAATTTCTATTCTCATGCTCCTAGGGTTCCTTGTAAAGATGGCTGTCTTTGGTCTTCACATATGGCTTCCTCATGCTCACGCTGAGGCACCAGCACCTATCAGCGCCTTACTTTCACCAGCGATGATTGGAATAGGCGGGTATACGGCTATTAGAACAACTATGATGTTTTTCCCAACGGCGTTTGAAGTAATGAGCGGCATTCTATCTATCTGGGCGCTCATAACTATAATCTATGGAAGCATCATGGCTTTAACGCAAGATGATCTAAAAAGGCTCCTAGCGTACTCCAGCATCAGTCAAATGGGCTATATACTCTTAGGTATTTCTTCGCATAGCCTTCTAGGAGTGTCGGGGTCGGTGTTCCATTACGTTTCTCATGGCACGTGTAAGGGGCTTCTCTTTATGGTCGCAGGCGCAATAATCCTTCAAGCAGACGGGATAAGAAGCATCAAAAAGCTAGGTGGCTTGGGATCTAAAATGCCCATCACAACGATAGCGGCAATCATAGGCTTTTTTGGGATCATGGGTATGCCACCGCTAAATGGCTTCCAGTCGGAGTGGATGTTGTTTAGTGGCGCATTTGCAGGCGCTATGACCAGCAACTCCCCGATCAAGCTCATTACAGCATCAACAGGCATCATTGCCACGATCCTGACAGCATGTTATGGACTCTGGACTATCCGAAGGATATTCTTCGGGCTAAGACCAGAATACCTCGAGGAGGTTAAGGAGGCTCCTTTAACGATCACAGTACCTCTTTTGATCCTTTCAGTAATGACAATACTGCTGGGAGTGTACCCAGCGATCATAACTGAACACCTTTTACCGATCATCTCCTCAATCATAGGTAGCTGAATACCAACGCTATAGAGAAACTTCAAAATACTAATTAGGAAAGAAGGCTATTCAAAATTGAAAGCTCAAAGATGAATTTTGGTCAGAATGGCTCGGCAATTAAATATATTGATGTGCCTAAATAGGTCATCTGGTTTTCAATTTGGCAATGACATCCATCATAGTAACATCGCATTCGTTAAGATCCTTGTCTATTTTTTGGAGACGATTACGTGTGACCATAGCATTGGTCCATGCGTCATGAAGTGTCTGATTGATCTGGTCGAAGGTTTCTACATCTATTTCTGATTCGTTAGCCTCCAGGGCCTTCAGCTCCTCAACCACTCTTTTGTATTCAAATTCAACATGCTCAAAAAGCTCATGTAACTGCTTCGTGAGATTCCTAAGCGCCTCTTCGGCGTAAGAAATCTGCTCAATTAATAATGTCTTACGTGGAGAAGACAGAGTAATCACCCTTTTTTTATTCATGATTACATTGTATTTATAAAACTTATCCAACATAACCAGATTGGATGTGCTTCTAGAAAGATCTTATTATTTAGAATGATTCTTTTAAATCGGTAAAGCACTTACACGTTCAATTAGATTTGAAAGCGATGCATGTGCAATATTTGTGAATTGTCACGCTATTATTTGTGGACTGTTAAATCAATAGATCAATTTCTTTACTTTCCAAAAACATTTAGTAAAATCTGATATATACTACTGATTAAGATGGATTTTAGTCTTGTCGAACTCAATGAGGTATGTGGCTACGGGCAGCAGGATTTTGTGGTATAATTAGTCCCGTTATTGCCCTTTCGTTGTTATCTCTAGCGATTGTGCAGTCTCCTTGGTTTAACTGGAGAATAAATGCTCTCAGTGATTTAGGAGTCAGTAATGTAGCGGCAACATTTAACTCCAGTCTTATCCTTGCTGGTTTTCTCTCAATAATTTTTACAGTTGGTTTTATAGAGAGTGTGAGGGAACCGCCCTCAGGATTGGTTGGAACATTTCTTCTCATTTTAAGCTACATATGCCTCGTTGCCATAGGTATTTTTCCATGCGGGCACATGCAATTCTTTGAGTGCCGGTAGTGTACGGTATACTCATTTTGACGAAGAAGAGATCTTAACCTTTAATCATGACCTGTCCAGGTTCTTGGAAAAGGCAAATTGTACACTTAGCATTTTTCTCTAAGATATTCTTTCTCAACTACCAATAAAACCAAAAAGATACTCCGCGGCTGGTGTGATAAACGTAAGCATTAAACCTGGTAATATCCCCAGCACTATAGAGGTTGCCGCTAATATCACTAAAGGAGCACGTAACGATAAAGGTGCCTCTTCAACATGGCTCAGGTTTTTAGGAGTAGAACCGAAGAATACCTTCCACGCGAATCGCATATAATACCCGGCTGTGATTATTGTGCTGGCGACACCTATAACGGTGATCAAGATCTTTCCAGAGGAAAGTCCTCCTGCGAAAATCATCCACTCGCTCCAGAAGGAATTCAGAAAGGGGATTCCAACTAAGCTAAGAACACCTATTAGGCACGTAATGCCTGTTATTGGCATCTTCCCGATGAGGCCACCAAGTTTCCTGATATCCCGAGTTCCTGTTTGGTGGATGATTACGCCAACGCACATGAAGAGGAGGCTCTTACAGATGGCGTGATTAACTATGTGTAGAAGGCCGCCCATGATCCCTAAGGTGGAAGAGGTTCCGAGTCCGAAGACGATATAACCTATCTGGCTGATGCTGGAGTATGCTAGTAAACGTTTTATGTCAGTTTGTGCGAGAGCCATTATTCCCCCATAGACTATTGAGACAACTCCGAGAATCGTTAGATAATCTATACCCCCCAAGAAAACCGGACCGAATGTCGATAAGAGAATCCTCGCCATTCCATAGGCACCGCATTTAAGCATGACACCAGATAACATGGCACTTATTGGCGTAGGGGCGACTGAGTGGGCGTCGGGGAGCCATGTATGGAATGGAAAGACAGCCATCTTGACGAGGAACCCGATTAATAACGAGATGAATATTGCAGCCATCATGGCCGGTGGGATGACACGAACTTTCAGTGGTAATTCTATAAGTGCAAAGGTTCCAGTGTATGAGTATAGTGCAAGAATTCCTAAAAGCATCGAGAGCGCACCGGCATGGGTGAAAATAAAATATTTAAACCCTATATCTAACCTTTTTTCGGATTCTCCCCAGAACGCTATCAGAAAGTATGAGGGTATCAACATCAACTCCCAGAATAAGTAGAACTGTATTAAATTTTCAGACAATATTACCCCAATCATACCTGTCACAAAGAGCAGCAGATTAGCGTAATAGCCCGCTTGACCTTGCATATCACCCATGTATTTGATAGAGTACAAGCACGAAATTGTGCTAACAAAAGCGGCGATTAACGCTATGGGTAAGCTGACCATATCGATTAGAAAACCGAAGTTTATTTGGATTGGTTTTATCCAGCTATATGTAAACAGTAATGGCCCTTCAGTTTGATAGGTTTCAATAAGTTGTGGGGCCATGTTGAGTATCAACAGAACGGATGCTAAAATAGCTGCCGTTGCCACCCAGCCCTGACCCCTCTTCAGCCACCTCTTAAAAGCATAGATAAGAATACCAGTAATCCCTGGGACTAGAGTTGCGAACAAGGGAGAATGCGGAATCATTTAAACATCCTCTTATAAGAGTCCTCCGAAGTGAAGTAAAAGAATTGCGAGTAAAACGATGCCGAGGAGAACTGCTGACATGTTATAGGATAAAATCCCGGTATGAGTCTTCCTAAATTTTTTGGAAAGGTTAACCAAGTACGCAGCAAAATTGTAGTTGAAGGAGTCAAATCCCCTCAGCTCTATGCGTGCGTAGGCCCATCGCGAAAATGATAGACCCAAGTCAGACAAATCCTGGAAAATTTCGTTGACGCCTTTTACACCTATGATGGATATTCCCTCCATTTCCACGTATCTGTAAGAGGCTTTAGAAAACCTGATAGTACCATAAACAATCTTGTGGTATAAAACATCCAAAGACATATCCAAATATCTATACATAATCTTAGAAAACCTGATAGTACCATAAACAATCTTGTGGTATAAAACATCCAAAGACATATCCAAATATCTATACATAATCTTAGAAAACCTGATAGTGCCGTATGCTATTTTGTAATACAATGTATTAATGTAACATTGATTCCTAAGAAAAGTGTGAGCCTTCCCTAATAATCGATGTCTCTCAATCAATTTTGTAGGATCACTCTTACGTGCCACATATATTCGGTATGCAGGATAGCCTCCTATTGCTAATGCTAACAAGGTTAGGATTGTACTTATTGAAGGAAGTATGTAAATCAAAACGTCGAAAACGTCTTTTAAAAACATTTGATGTAAGAGTGGAAAGAAGAATCTGTTAAAGAAGGGAATTAGTAATGGTACTGAGAAATCTATTATCATCGTAACTACAAGCATGGCAACAAAGGAGATGCGCATTATGGATGGAATTTTTTTGGTCTTTCCCTCTTCAGGTTCTTGAGCCCCTTTTCCGAAAATAAAGCCCATCATTCTAATGCCATAGAAGGCAGTGAACGCACCTGTAATTATTAACATAACGAATACTCCGTAGCCAGAAAATTGTAGTATTTGTTGCCCATTTCGGCTGGCTTCACCTGCAAGGTCTAAGGCTACTGTTTGAATCCAATTTGTACACCAAAAACCGCTCAGCGGCGGTAGGCTTATCATGGCAAGAACACCAACCTCCATACCTCTATGAGCGATCTTGTTTTTAATCCCCCCCATATAAGATAGGTCATCTGAGCTGACAACATAGGAAATGAACGCTGCGGTGAGAAAAAGTAGACCTGATACGAATGCGTCAACCACTAGAAGAAATGTGCCAGCGAGGTATCCTGATGTTAAGTCGTTCATCAACCCTGCTAACCCTAGGGATGTCATCATGTAACCGATTGCACTTGAAATAGAGTATGCCAAGACATGCCAAATATTTCTTTGAGTCATGGCTATTAGTGCTCCTAAGAGAGCGCTGAATACTCCCATCCATGTTACTGTCAAGAAGAAAAGAGTCAATTCACTATATCCTAAGGTTAATGCTTGGTGGAAGATCGGTAGAACCCTAGCCATAAGAAATGGTCCTGCCAAGCACTCTGTGAGAGCGCTGAAGGATGAGGGTGAAGCTGTTAGCATATTAGGTAACCATCCTTGCAAGGGAAATTGAGCGGACTTCCCTACAGCCCCACCGAATAAAAGGAGAGTTGTAATTAGCATAAATCCTGATCTAGACAATTGTAGCATCCAGTTGGTTTGCTGTTGGAGATCTATATAGTTTAAAGTGCCGGAGTAGACATAGATGAGCAGAATTGATATTAAGAGTAAGATATCACCAACGCGAAGAATCATGAAAACCTTCAAACCTTGATGTGCTTTGTTTGGGTCCTTATGCCAGAAGGTGGTGAGAGCGACACAACATATCCCGACGATCTCCCAACCGAAAAACATGAGTAGAAGATTGTCCGCCATCACTAAAACAATGTATCCACCGATGAAAAGCTGTATAAAAAACCAAAATCTGGTTAGACTAGATTCTCCACGCATGTATCCCACAGAGAAGAGGGTGACAAAAAGACCTATCACACTAACCACGCAGGCCATTATCACGTTCAGCGGATCAACCAATACGCCTAACTCGAAAGGAGCCCATGAGATTCGCCAATCAATGATGTTCCCAGCAAGAACATCCGGGATCATCGAAAGCGAGAATAGGGTGCACAGGCTAATAGACGCCACGGCTAGATGATCTCTGAACCTACGTGTACGTTGAACCGTGCCAAACAGTAGCATAAGCATAGATCCGATCATCGGAATAAGCCAACATAACCAAGGTGCATAGGGAAGCAATGGACAACTCTCCACATTGAGCTGTTAGAAAGATGATTTTAAGCTTGTATTTGAGTGTTATCTCATCATTGATCTTTCTTTATTTTCAAAGTTTTCAAAGGCTACTCTTTTGCCAGCAATATTAGTCCGCAAAATGTGTTTATCGCTCCGAGAAAGCCTAAAATGCCGGTAAATAGGGGGTTAGAAAATAAGAACTTGGCAGAGGTTAGGATGCTGTATACAGAGAGAGCTGAAAACAAGGCGCCAACCATAATCATTAAGCTGGATAAGCGTTTGCCTATCTTCTGAGATACTTTGAAATCGCTTAATGCTTCAATTCCAGTGGTGTCTTTGAGAAGTGCTTCATCTTTGGGTGTAAAGGTGGGTGTGTCAACCTTGATCTCCCTTCTTTTTTTTCTTTTCGGCATTTCGTCCACAGCTAAATGCTAGAATGGATATGGTTAAAAAATCTTGGGTGTGCGCGCACTAATATTCAAGATGCCTGCCAGAATGGAGACTATGCAGACCAAAATCAGGACGTAAAGAGGAATACTGGGGATAATAAGCGGCACGAATTCTGTATCAAACAGATAAGCCCACAGCCCCGCAAAGACTCCTATGCTCAAGCTAATCCCGCCCACAGCGACCCGTAGACGGTGACGTCCTATCATCCTAAGATGATACGTTATAAGGGCTAATGCCACTAACCCGAGACCCGACATAAGTCCGCTTACAGCGTTAACGTCCCCTAAGAATATTGGAAATACGAGGAGCACCATGGACATAACAAATCCAGCAACAGGAGTGAGAGGGTACAAGGGAGTCTTAAAAGGTCTCTTCAGATACGGCCTTTTTTCTCTGAGCTTCAGAAGAGAGAGGTTAATTAAGGCAAACACCAAAATAGACCCGAAACTCCCCGCGTAAGCAAGGAACTCTATAGGTCCGATCACACTCAAGAACACTATTAAAAGCGAGCCAGCGATAATCGCAACGTAAGGAGTTCCAAAACGTTTATGAACCGATAACAAGATTTTGGGCAAGTATCCGTCTCGACTCATCCCACGAGCGATACTTGATTGAACAGCTATAGATGTCCCTAGAGCGGATATACTTGCTACCATTCCAGCGATTGCGAATAAGACGCCTCCGGGTAAGCCCATAATTTTTTCAGCTGCAAAGTTAAGTAGCGGTGATCCAACATCTTCGTGCGAAATGACTCCTACGGTAACATAGGCAATGCTGAAGTAGAGAGGTATCACCAACAATGCAGACAAAAGAATTCCTTTAGGAACGTTTTTATCCGGATTTTTTATTTGAGAAGCACCCGCCACAATTGCTCTCATTCCGAAAAACATGGGAAACATGTACGCAGTCGCTGAAAATACTCCTAACAAACCTTCGTGCAGAGGTTTTGGAAGCACTTCAATTGGAGTCAGTCCATGCCAAAATCCACTTACGAGAAAAAAAGCGAATATAGCTAAGAATGAAATAACTATTATAGTTCCGATTTTTTTAACTCCTATTACATCTAATGCCACTAGAATGACAATCACAATTATGGCGATCAATGGCATTTGAGCTGAGACAAAAACTTCAACTGCTGGGGCAACTTTTGAAAAGAGATATAAAAGTTGCTTAGCGAAGGCCAAGGCCGCTAATGCCGCTCCGGCCACACTAGCAAGCCACCGTAGACAGCCGGATATGAAGGCGACGAATCCACCGTACGCTACCTTTATATATGTGTATTCGCCACCAATTTCGGGGATAGCTGCACAGAGTTCACTATAACTTAACATGATCAACGTGTTTATTAGCCCGCCCAATAAGAGTGCTAAGACTATACCTGACTTGGCTAAATTGAAATAAGCGTGATCCAACAGCACAAAAATCTCGAATCCTATTGCTCCACTTAACCCCAGCATTACTGCGTCGAAAAGTCCGAGCTCCCTTTTCATCTTCAATTATTGCAATCCTCCATTTATGGAGACGGTCTTTCAGTAAGAAGAAATAATCCACTTATGATTGAGAAAAAGCCGAAAACGATAAGAATAAACAGTTGGAGAGGAAAGTCGAAGAAAAGTATATAAGCGAAGACGACCGCAAACACTCCAATTGCACCCTGTGCTATTCCAACAATCACTGCAAGGATCCTTCTAGTTCTCATATAAATCCTCACCGCCTAAGTATGAAGCCTGATCCTGCGTCAAGTACCCCAATTACTAACAATATTCCTAAAATTAAAATTCGATATCCCTCACTCTCTAACGTTCCTTCAAATGCACTAATGTCGATAACGCCGAAAAAAGTTAAGGTAAATACCCCCAACATTATGATCCCTATAAAAATTAAGAAGCCGCCTATGGCTACAGCAACTTTACTAAGCCTTCGCGAGCTCACGGTCAATGCTCCCTCAGCTATCCCTCTGATGTTATTTTTAAACATTTATATATCTACTCAATCCCGTTTAAATTCGCTTCTAGGTTTACAAATGATTTAAGAAGAATTAGATTGGCGAAATTTCTGAGAAGAAAATTATTCCCAGCGAAGTTTTTTAGTCTGGTTTAGGTTATGCAAGACTAATTGGTAACTTTTCAACGTCGCTACAAAAATGTCTGTGTCTAGCAGGAAGAGTGTTAAAAAGAAGATTAATATTGCGAAGATAATTTCTGGCATGGATTAAATTCCCCGTGTTTATCCAAAGCGTTTTACCAATAAGTCAATTTGTATTGAAGAAAAGCATTATTAACACAGTAACATACTTCAACATATTAAAACCGTTTAGTCAATGAGTTGGGTTTCAAATTAAAATATAGTAATAGTTAAAATTCAGGGAGTTAAAAATGAAAAATTCATATCAATCTATAGAAATTGAAAGAAAAAGATGTGTACGCAAATAAATAAAAAAAGAAGAAAATAATAATCATGAATTTGACAGTTAAAAAGAAGATTTCCGAAATTGTCATTGCTTTCGGGCATGAGAAGATTCTTTCAACCCACAAAACTACATTTGAAATCACGAAGGAAATCGAGCTTACGGAGCGTGGCGACTGCATAATTGCTACGGGTTCAACGAAAGGTGCTGCAGATTTATCTCAAAAATTTAAGCAAGCGGCAAAGAGAGAGGGAGCACATATAACGGTAATAATTGAATCTGGAGGAGTGAGGGAAGTTGTTAAAGCAGAGGGAAGTCAGCAACTGTTGTTTTCCCATCCCAATGATCTTGTAGTAAGGAAGAGCGATTACGTTTGCAACCGAACAATAGCGATAAGAGCAGATAAGGCTGCTAAAGATATTTCGAGAAAGCTTGTTAGAAATATGATGAATCCGCATCAAGAAATCAAAATAATGTTCTCAGTAGAAAGTTATTGAATTTATTGTTATAAACATGTTGAAGAGATAAGGAAGATTGAAGAAGTATTCCGCTAAAATCAAAACTAAATCCGTGATGCATGCATCGCATTGTATACAGAATTGAGCTCCAACTGAAAATCAGAATAACATATGTAAGAATGCAACGAAGCATATTTAATTTAAAAAAAAAGGAAAAAAGGGGAGATTTTTGTTTATTCTGGTTTGTCTTTATAGTCTCTTGTGAAATATGGCTGTGGTGTGTCTGGGTTTTGAATTTGTTCTGCGGGTAAGAACGGTATGCTTTCCTCCCAGTGAATACCGTTGAGGTCGGGTCTTCCACACGGGAACATTCTTGGATGGGGTACTGGTAACTTGAATATCTTAGCTGCATTTCCACCCAGAATAAGGTTGAGTTCATCTTGGGTCGCAAGATTCAAGTCTCTAAGTTTATGTGTCTGGTAGAGGGACCAACCCCACCAGTCGGTTTGGTACCTGGGTACTATTGGAAAACGGCGTGTTGTAGTGCCGTGTGATCCACTCGAAGCTAGGTACTTCGCGCCCAAACGGGTAAAGTGGTATTGAGGACAGTTGCCATAGTCACATCCGCTCCAGATGAGTTGGGTTGCTCCAATGTTTGGGTTCTTCAGCGCAATCTCATAGTATTCAGCTGGCCAACAACCAGTCTCTAAATAAACGTTTCCGCTTCCTGAGACACTGCATGCTTTTCGTATAAGATCTGGTCCCATAACGAATCCCGAACCAGAATATCCACCGTGCATAAGATCAATATTCACATCACGGTATTCCCCAGAAATTTTACGGAGTACTGCATATCCTGCGTCGCTCCCTGCACCCCAGTCACTTCCATCATATTGGTGAAAACATAAAACAACATCGTATTTAGCGGCGAGATCAGCTAATGCACGCACCTCATCCAAACGTTCCCTGAAAGTATATATTTTATCCTTAGCAAAATTTCTAGGTAAGAATTCACCAATGCCTACGAACTTACCGGTCTTTAGAGCGGCATCAACCTCTTCGCAAGCTGCCTCTAAAGTCCATTCAGCCTCACCTCGCGCTGTTTTCAGCCTTAATGTTTGGTCGCTGCAACACGCACGGAACTTATCGGGATATTTATCCACCAACATAGCCTGCATCTCATTAAGTGTGCCAGGCCAACTTGGTAAAAGAATACCCATATCTACTCCATATCGTTCCAT
>JAGLRI010000200.1 GCA_023136395.1 Candidatus Bathyarchaeota archaeon
ATTTATCTTTTTTTTACATTTAAGCCTTGAGTTTGGGTTTGGGACTTAATTGCATGCATTGGTTTCTTCGAGAAGCCCAGTAGGGCCCTATTATCAGCTTTTTTTGGTCGATAAATGCGCATGCATGTACTCAATTAAGACGATATTGAAAGATGACGATAAACAACGAAACAAAAATGATTTTTTCAGTCTTCAAGTCAAAAACCCATTTGAAGCTAGCTAGACACAATTATCATTTTAGGATAATTTAAGGATAGTTAAAAATGTGGATTAGTAAGACGTTTGGCTTTTTATCTGAAATTATTTGAGGGGTTGTATTTGCCTATCAAATATTTTTCTAGACTTATAGCCCTTTCATCTGAATTTGTGTAAAGTGCTTTCACTCGTCTTGCTCCGTACGCTTTACCCCTTCTTATGGCCTCCTCGATCTCAACAACCATTCTCACTGCTCCCACTTTGCCCACGTATTTTATGTGTAAATCAGCACTAGCAAACAAATAGACTCCCGCTCTATGTTCAAACGTTCCATAGTTTTCCAAGTATCGCCATCTCGTATATGCGACAACCCTATTATCCACATGGTCAGAAGAATCCCACAACATTTTATTACCTTCTCTTAATTTTATGATAGACCTCTTGCATGCATGCATATGTCAATAATACTTAAAGATACTCAAGCAAAAGCTTTAGGCAAATCAGGGAAATTTCTACATGCGCAAGCAAATCACATTTAGCTAGCTAACTCGCTTCAGAACAAAGATAAAGTGTTGGGGTACGACAAGGGGATTTCTTTACTGACGTCCGATTAGTCCGAACAGGAGAATAGCTGGAATTACGATGGAAATAAGAATATCCATCTTACGACTCGTTCTATTGATCTTGGGGAAAGGTATGAAGGAAGGTACCTGGCTCTGGTAATTCTCAAAGGCTTCACCACATTTTCTGGAAAAATACTTCTCTTCAGTATATGCCAACAGAATGTATGCGAACAGTTCAATGAACCACACTCCTATAGTCTGTGTTGAGTTCAGAAATCCAAGGCCAAAAAAATTATTTAGAATCCAAACGCTCCAGCTCGTGAAACCGAGGGTTAAGAGTATCACTCCCAAATATTGAGGATGCCTAACCACTCGATATGGTCCTGAAGTGACCAATCCTTCCTTTTTCTTCACCCTCTGATACACTACAGAATAAACAAAGAGCAAGAGACCGGTGACGATGAGTGCTTTCTCTGGAATAAGAAAGGGATAAAAGAACTCAGACAACGCTTTGGGAAGATGAACTGGAAGATTTAAAGATCATAATCAAATAACTAGCGAATGGCAGAGTCATCAACCCAGTCCAGACACCAAGTGAAGGTAGTGATTGAACAAGAGGAATTAAATATCCTGCAATCTTCAAGAATCCTGATCTTCCTCTTTCCATGTTTCCTTCCTTCTTTTTATTTAAATATGTATTAATATAAAGAAATCGAGAGAATCAATTAAAGGATGCTGGGGTTAATCGCGCGCGCAACAGAAGTTAAACAAATTGAAATGCATGCAAGCGCAAAATATGGTATTATGTAGGAAGGAAGTAAACTATGAGAAACTACATTAACAAACAATGTAATAAGTGCAGTTGGAGAACATTTAGTTGGATCTCTTTTAACTACATTTATTGCCCAAAATGCAGAACATTACTTGAAGAATTTAACATGGGCAACGGAAAAAATAAGAGGCGTGCGCAACCATGAAAAAGAAAGATATCGCCCTCAACTTACCTGTTAGAGTCAATATGAGACAGCCACCAGTGACCGTTTCCCCGTCGGAGACCGTAGTTGATTTGATGTTTAAGATGATAAATGAGAACGTTGGAGCTGTTGTAGTGGTTGATGAAGGACGGGCAGCGGGCATAATCACAGAGAAGGACGTGTTGGAACGGGTGATAATGCGTGAAAAGGATGTGTATGAGACGAGAGCGAAGGACGTGATGTCGAAGCCCCTAGTCTCCATTGAAGCCGACCGCCCGATAAAAGAGGGTCTGGAGCTTATGCAAAAAAATAAAGTAAAGAGGTTGGCTGTCACGGAGAACGGGTCTCTAATCGGCTTGGTTACGGAAAAAAGACTGTTAGAGGCCATCGTAAAGTGGGGGTATTCCATAGTCCCCTGAATAGCTAGCTAGCAGGTAGCATTCTCTCAATCCTTTATTTTTAGTCAAACTTCCTCAACTGTAATTATGCGCCGTTTTTCCAATCTCTTTATCGCACTAAAAAACTCGTGTTTTTGCTTCACGTCGATTTTAAAATATTGCAACATCTCTCTTACAGGGATTTTTACTCGTCCAAACATGTGGAGTTGATTTCTCAAGTAATTCACGACTAAACGTTGCATTCTTCCACACTTCCACGTTGTAT
>JAGLRI010000201.1 GCA_023136395.1 Candidatus Bathyarchaeota archaeon
CTGTCACCAGCAGCATAAAGTCCAGGAAGGCTTGTGGCACATTTTGTATTAATTGGATATATACCTTCAGTTGTGTGAATGGCTAACCCCCCTGCTACGCATCCTACAATTTGGATTCTACGATCCGCCGCTTGCTTGGGGGATATCTTCCCTTCTGCTTCCGCTTGCACTGCAGTGGCGGCATCTATTCCCACGAATAACGGTGCCCGCCCAGCATGAGCTTCAAATTCTATATTAAGAGTGTAAGATCTCGGTCTTCCAGGGGGGTAAGTTGTTAACACATCACCTTCTGCATTAATAAATCGCATCGTTTCTTTTTTTGGTTGTCGCGCGCTATATATGGCGGGTCTTCCCATACTACGTGAGGCAGGATAATCAGTTCTAGTGGTATGTGTATCGACAAATTCATTACCTATTAGCTCAGCACCCACTCGATATGCCATAGCCATACCATCACCGGTCAAGTTGGAGATGGGCCATCCATGAGGTCTGAAGCCGGCTGCTCCCGCACTAATGATAGTGGCTTTCGTTTTGAATGTGTACAAGTCTCCGCTATCTATGGAAAAGCCGATGGCTCCAACAATCCTTCCATCCTGTTTAAGAATGTCAGTAACCATAATTCTATCCATTATCTTAACTCCACTCTTCATAGCTTGACTTCTTAAAACTAGTGTCTTTTTTCTTCTGGATGTTATCAGCACTTCACAGGCAGTAGGGGTTAGAAGGAGTCGAGTTCCATCGTATCTTTGAAGTCTACCATCTTCTTTCTCAAATTCCACACCCCAAGAAACTAGATCCTGGTATCTAGCATAAGATTCCTTGAAAATAATTTCTGACCATTCTCGGTTGTTAATATATTCACCTCCTATAACAATGTGGTCCATCCAAGCGGTTAGTTTGTGACCCCATTCAGGTTTGAAAGCCGCGTAGGTGTCAGCCCAAGGAGTTGAACCTGATTTGCCGACGTAACTCTTATCTACAAGGATAACTTCGACTCCCTGTTCTCTAGCCTTTATCGCAGCAAAAAAACCCGCCATACCTCCACCAATAACCAAAACGTCGGTTTTAACAATATGTTCTAACAACGCTACCAAATTTTATTCCCCTAATAACCAGAGCTTGAATTGTTAGATTCCTTATTTCATAAACCTATTATAAAATATCTTCATAACATACCTTAGTGAAAGTTATCGTAGAGCAAACGACATCAAGTGAAAAACTCTATTGAAGTAAGATAGAGGATTCAGTCCACAAAATTTAAGAACGTTAAAAACTTCCATTGCAGATTGCGCGGGTGGGGGAAATAGTAGCCAGTGGGCTCTAATAGAAGGTTATTCGACCAGGCTAGGGTAATAGTAAGCGGGTTTCTGACTGTCTGTTTCCTGAATATACTCAATGCAACCTACTCCACTCTCCTTGCGTTAATAAAGAGGGAGTTCACCCTCACTTACACCGTTACTGGTGCGTTGACATCATCATATTTTATTGGATACACGATTGGACAGATACCCTGGGGCTACCTCGCTGATAGAATCGGGAGTAGGCGGGTGATCGCCATTAGCATTATTGGTGTTTCATCATCAACTATATTGTTCGGATTGTCCATCAACATCTGGCAGCTGATTGCATTCAGATTCCTTGCGGGTCTCCTTGGAGCAGGTATCTTTGTCCCGAATATAAGATTAATCTCAAGTTGGTTCTCTTCTGGAGAGAGGGGAACAGCTCTGGGACTACTCAGCGTTGGAAGTAGTACAGGTCTTATCGTCGCTTCTTGGGTGGCTCCTTTATTAGCTGCTCAACTTGGATGGAGAAATCCGATGACTATCTTCGGAGCTTTCGGCATTCTAATTTCGGTGGCAATTTGGTTGACGCTTCAAGAGCGAAGAGAAAGCGTGTATCCAGCTGAGAGTAAACGAGAACAAGTGGGGTTCCTCAAATCTAGAAGTTTTTGGATTCTAGCTCTAACCCAGTTCATACGGCTAGGTTCAAATTACATATTCATAGGCTGGCTACCCCTCCTTCTGCAGGAGGAGTACGGTTTTAGCCTCCTCTTAGCAGGTACAGCCCTTTCATTCTTCAACTTCGCGGGGATGTTGGCGAATCCATTAGGAGGATTTTTATCGGATAAAATCGGAGTGAAAGCGATTTTCGTGCTGTCATTTTTTACACTGACTTTTGGCGTTCTTCTATTCGGCATTTACAAAGTGGTTCCTTTAGTATTTGTCTTCGTTTTCATCATTGGATGGTTTGTCAATTTCATACGCAGCCCCTCTTATGCTGTACTTCCAAAGCTCTATGGAGTTGAGATGGCAGGCCGCATAACGGGTATAATTAATACGTTTGCTTCCTTTGGTGCTCTATGTCTCCCTTTCTTTATTGGATATATTAGAGATGT
>JAGLRI010000202.1 GCA_023136395.1 Candidatus Bathyarchaeota archaeon
CTGCATTTCCACCCAGAATGAGGTTGATCTCATCCTGAGTCACCCACTCTCCAATTTTATCTATCTGGCGGAACATCCAACCCCAATAATCGGTTTGGTAGGTAGGCACAGACGGCCACCTCTTCATGCTAGACGAAAAACTAGTTGGATCCTCTCCTGGTTGAGCGACAATATATTGAGGAACGTTACCATAATCAGCTCCCCAGATGAGCTGAGTTGCACCAACGTTGGGATTTTTCAACGCAATCTCAAAGTATTCAGCCGGCCAAGTACCTGTCTCTAGATAAATGTTTTCTCCTCGCCCTGCAACCGAGCAGGACCTTCGAATAACATCTGCTCCATAGGTGTAAGATCATATCGAATATCCACCATGTAGAAGGACGAATGAAACATTAGGGTATTCAGCAGAAAGTCTGGATAATATTTGCATGCGCGCAAATTCATGAAAATCTAAAACGACGTCATAATTTGCTGCGAGATTCGCGAACTTGCGATACTCATCCAAGCGTTCCCTTTCGGTCGGTGGTTTTTTACGCCTCACTCCCATTGCTCCTGGTACAAATTCACCGATGCCAACATACTTGCCAGTTTTTAATGCTGCATCAACTTCTTCAACAGCTGCCTCCAATGTCCATTCGCACCCACCTCTCCAGACCTTGATTTTAAGTTTCTGGTCGCTGCAACAGGCTCGGAACTTATCTGGATATTTATCCACTAACTTAGCTTGTGTCTCATTAGTTGTACCGGTTACACTGGGCAAAAGAATACCCATATCGACACCGTATCGCTCCATGTCGTAGAGACAAAGAGGTGAGTTGTCGAAAGGCTCAACCTCTCCGTTTAACCCATTCCAAAGCCCTTTAGCTACCAATTCTAGGCTTTTTTTCCCCCTGAGGCTTATATAATGTCGTAATGTGTAAATGTGGATCTACAACAAAACGAGCTTCAGATCGTATTTTTACTTCTCCCACTTAAGAAAGGGTTATTTCTTGAATAATTTAGCGATTTGCTCCTCCATAAATGGTTTTATGGCTTCACCGTGAATTAATTTTACCAATTCTTCTTGTAGTCTCGCTGTATCCTCTGATTTTATCTGAACAAGCCAAGTGCCATATGGATCGTCAGTTACTAACTTTGGTTTTCTGCGTAGTTCTCCATTAACCTCAGTTATAGTTCCGGTTACGGGAGACCTAAGTCGTTCAACCCATTTTGCTGACTCTACTGATCCAAGAAACTTGTCTTTTAGAATGGCCCTTCCTTTTGGTAAAAGGCGTATAAAGGCAATTTTTCCTATACTCTTTGCCGCAAGGCCGTTAAATCCAATACTGATAGTGTCTTCTGATTCGAGTCTAACCCATAAGTTTCTATCAGTATAATATAGGTCGTCAGGGAGGTTGTATTCCTCAATTTTTACCATTTCGTTTTATTTCCTCCATAATCGAGTTTAATTGGTTACTACTATGAACACTAAAACGTTTTTAACATTTGTGTATTTACTTCTTGATGGGATATAATGCAGATTACAAAATTTTTAAGAGGAGATATAATAGTCATTGCGTGCTAAAATTAAAGTTAGTGGTATCGTTCAAGGCGTAGGTTTTCGTCCTTTTATCTATCGCACTGCTGTGAAAAATAAGTTGGTAGGTTACGTAAGGAACAGAGGAGATGGAGTCGTTGATATTGTTGCCGAAGGAAAGAAAAACAATATTAAGCATTTCCTTGAAGACTTAAAAGATAAAAAACCAGCTCTTTCCCGAATTTATGACGTAAACACAAATTATTTGGAAGAGAGAAAAGAATTCAAAACATTCAAGATACTTAAAAGCTCTGAGAATGCTAAACTTTCAGGATCTGTTATTCCACCTGATGTATCGATCTGTGATAAATGTCTAAAGGAGCTTAGAGATTCGAAAAATAAGCGTCATAACTATTTTTTTATTACATGTACAAACTGTGGACCAAGATACACAATCATTAACAATCTTCCATATGACAGAAGACATACAACTATGCAAAAATTTATGATGTGCAAATTCTGCAATAAAGAATATCTAGAACCGTCTAACCGACGATTCCATGCACAGACAGTGGCGTGTAACGAGTGTGGTCCAAAAGTTTATCTCACAGATTGTGAAGGCCAACTAATTAATCGTGAAACCCCGATTAGTGAAGCTAGCAAACTACTTGAAGAGGGATATATTGTGGCAATTAAGGGAAATGGAGGTTTCCACGTGGCTACCTCAACCACTCAGAGTGAGCCCATAATCCAACTTAGAAGAGTAAAACATAGAACCCAAAAACCATTTGCGGTCATGGCTCGAAACCTCGACACAGTTAAATCCTTTGCAGAGGTAAATCAAAAAGAAACTGAATTATTGACCTCCTA
>JAGLRI010000203.1 GCA_023136395.1 Candidatus Bathyarchaeota archaeon
AATGGTCCACATCAACCTAACCGAGAAAATTAACCTAAGCCAAGAGATTTTCCGTTGGGAGATAGCGGTAGCAGCGGCTGGAGCGATCCTGCGTATAAATCCCTTCAATCAACCTGATGTGCAGGCAGCTAAAGACTTAGCAAAAAATATGATGGAAAAAGCAGAAAAGGGAGTATTAAACGATGAAGACGAGGAAACTGTGTCAGCTGAAGACCTTAACTCGATGTCCAAAGCCTTCAAGAATTGGATTGGTCAAGTAAAGGAGGGAGACTATGTGGTCATCCAAGCGTACTTATCCTCAACACCTGATACAACAGATGCTCTACAGAAGTTACGTTTGGAACTCTTGAAACGACTGCGATTAGCAACGACTCTTGGTTACGGACCACGTTTCTTACACTCAACAGGACAGCTTCACAAGGGTGGCCCCAACACCGGCATCTTCCTTCAACTCGTAGATGAACCCGTAAAAGATCTAGAAGTACCTGAAACCAACTATACCTTTGGTACCCTGATCCGAGCTCAAGCCTTAGGAGATTACCAAGCCTTAAAACAGCTTAACCGTCGAGTATTGCGAATTAATCTGAAAACGGATATTGCAACTGGACTTTCCCGACTTGTGGAGTTAATCAAGATTTATGAAAAAACAATGGAGGAATGATATGTGAAGTTGGGAATGATTGGTCTCGGAAAAATGGGAGCCAATATGTCGGTTCGCCTTATCAGTGGAGACCACGTAGTGGTGGGTAACGCCCGCCATGCGGAATCTGTAAATCGCGTCGTGGAAAAAGGCGCCATTGGTGCTTATTCATTAGATGAGCTCGTACAGGAGCTGACTCCGCCCCGAATTATCTGGTTGATGATCCCCGCAGGAGATCCCGTAGATAAGACCATTCAAGCATTATTACCCAAACTAGAACCTGGTGATATAATAATCGATGGTGGAAACTCCAATTATAAGGATACAGTACGTCGCGCTGCCATGCTTAAAGAAAGTAGTATTCATCTTGTGGATGTTGGAACGAGCGGCGGCGTATGGGGACTCACAGAAGGTTACTGTATGATGATTGGAGGTGAGGAAGAGGTTGTAAAAAACCTTCGTCCCATCTTCGAGACGTTAGCCCCTGCTCCAGATAAAGGTTGGGGATATGTAGGACCAAATGGTGCTGGTCACTTAGTGAAGATGATTCACAATGGTATCGAGTATGGGCTAATGGAAGCTTATGCAGAGGGTTTCGCTATTTTAAAGCAAAAAGAAGACTTTAACCTTGATCTTCATCAGATAGCTGAGATTTGGCGTTATGGAAGTGTGATCAGATCCTGGTTACTCGACTTGACAGCTGAAGCTTTGGTTAAAGACCCAGAACTGCGGGATATCGAACCTTTTGTATCTGATTCTGGAGAAGGACGTTGGACCGTCTTTGAAGCCATCGACCAAAATGTAGCTGCACCAATAATAACCCTAGCGCTCTTACAGCGCCTCCGTTCTCGCGATAAAGAATCCTTCTCTGATAGGGTACTAGCTGTCATGCGACAACAATTCGGTGGTCACGCTGTCAAAAGAAGGGAATAAGATGTCCCCAAAACAAATCAAACCACATCTATTCGTGATCTTGGGTGCCACCGGAAATCTCACACGTCGAAAGCTATTTCCAGCCGTCTACAGTCTATCTGCCAAAGGAATGCTGAAGGGAGAAAGCAAAATCCTCGGCGTTTCCCGGAAAAACATGAGCGACCGCGATTTCCGTATTCTGGCACGTGGAATGTTGAAATCTGCGGCATTGACCGTTGAGGATGAGATATACTCTTCTTGGTGTGATGATTGCCTCTTTTACCACCCTCTCAGTCAAGGGAACGTAGAGGACTACCAAAATTTAGCAACTCGAATAGAGAAGTTGGAACGAGGATACAACCTTCCAGGAAATAGAGTATTCTACATGGCACTTCCCCCTAGTGTATTTCTAAAATCGGTTGTAGGTCTCGGGGAGGCTGATCTAAACCGTAGCGCAGGATGGACAAGATTAGTAGTTGAGAAACCGTTTGGAGAGAATCTTGCCTCAGCGCAGGAGCTAATAAATATTGTTCATCGTTACTTTGACGAGTCACAGATATATCGGATTGACCATTTTATGGGAAAGGAAACTGTTCAAAACCTACTGGTATTCCGATTCGGTAACACTTTTTTCGAACATTTGTGGAGTCGTGAACACATAGAGAGTGTAGAGATCACTGTAGCTGAGAAGGTGGGTGTTGAAGGAAGGTCTAATTATTATGAGCAGACCGGAGCTCTCCGAGACATGGTGCAGAACCACCTAACTCAGCTATTAACCTTGGTGGCTTTAGAGGTACCCGTAGCCTTTGAGGCGGAGGCCATCC
>JAGLRI010000204.1 GCA_023136395.1 Candidatus Bathyarchaeota archaeon
GTGAACGCACATATAGACCAACCATTAATGACCCCGAAATTGAAATAAAAATATTAAGACCCCAAGAGATTCCATTCTTTGTTAGTGAGGGACTACAAGACGCTGGGATCACAGGATTAGATTGGATTCGAGAGACACACGCTCAAGTACAGGTATTACTTAACTTAGAGTATGGAAGAGTTAAACTTGTTGTCGCTATTCCAAAGTCATGGACTACAATAAACACGCTTTCCGATTTACTTGAAAATTTCTGTAATGAAGGAAAGGATGTCAGAATATCTACCGAATATTTAAACACAACTTCCGAATACGTAAAAGCTAACCCGGTTTATACTAAATTTTTTGGCGATTCAGAACCCCTAGTTATAACGCCGTGGTGGAGAAGAGGTGTAAACTCTAAGGTTCGTATCTTTCTATCCTTTGGGGCTACGGAGGCTAAACCTCCTGAAAGTACTGATGCAATAGTTGATGTTACAGAAACTGGTACAACCCTTGAACAAAACAATTTAAAGGTGATTGAAACGATTGTTGAATCAACTACAGTGTTTATCGCTAACAAGAAAGCGTTATCCAATCCCAAAAAAAGAGAGAAAATTTATGACATACTTACTCTTTTAAAGGGTGTGGTAGATGGTAGGAAGAAACTTCACATTTTTGTTAATGTTAAAAAGGAGAATCTGGATGAGCTCCTTAGCAGGCTTCCTGCTTTGAAAAAACCTACCATTTCCTCCCTATCGGCTGAAAACTGGTACTCTGTGAATACTGTTATTGATATAGATTATTTCTTAGAATTACTACCAACTCTTCGCAAGCTTGCTCAAGGTCTGGTTGTGCACGAGCCGAGGCAAATTCTCCCTCTTGAGGAATTAGCAGGTGAGGAAAAGAATGAATGATTCTCAGTTAGTCAAAGTTTGGAGGGGCTCAACACTACCGCCTAAATGGATTGAAAGGAGACGGGCAATAGGCTGGGAAAATACTATAGAACTCGAAAAGTATGTTAAATCGATTATTAACGAGATTAGAGAGAGAGGCGACGCTGCGTTATTGGAGTTTACAAAAAAATTTGATCACGCCAATTTAACCCCTGAAAATTTGTGTGTAACTAAGGGAGAGATTGAGGACGCTTATAGTAAGGTTAGTAGGGAACAGGTTTCTGCACTTGAGTTCATGAAAGATAAAATAGAAAACTTTGAGAGACAACTCTTAAAACAAATAGACGTTACGATTGATGAAGATATAAGGGTGCGTATACTATCACGCCCAATTCAAAGTATAGGTTGTTACGTTCCCGGTGGGGAGGCAGTATATCCTAGCACGTTGATCATGACAGTAACGCCTGCGAATGTTGCTCAGGTACCCAGGATAGTTGTTTGTTCGCCTCCATCTGAGGAGGGATTAATTAATTCTTTAACTCTTGTGGCTGCGGATATCTGTGAAGTAGATGAAATATACAAAATTGGGGGGGCTCAAGCTATTGCTGCGTTAGCATATGGAACCGAATCTATTATCCCAGTAAAAAAAATTGTTGGACCTGGAAACAAGTTCGTTACAATGGCAAAGATTCTCGTTTCCCGCAACACAGCTATTGATATGCCAGCGGGTCCAAGCGAAATACTTGTCTTAGCGGATGAAACAGCAGATCCCAGAATAGTTGCCCTAGACATGATTTCTCAAGCAGAACACAGCACAGAAAGTGTTGTAGGACTAGTTACAACATCTAAAGAACTTACAGAAAACGTCATCGAGGAGCTAAAAAAGCTAGTTCCTAAAGTTTCTAGAGGTAAATTTATCTCTGAAGCCCTCTCAAAACATGGTTTCATTATAATATACGAGAACATAGAAGAGGCGATCGATTTCTCGAATAAGTTTGCACCAGAACATCTTGAAGTAATCACAAAAAAACCAATAGAAGTTGTTAATAAAATTTCATCTGCGGGATTGATTCTGATGGGACCATATGCTCCCGTATCTGCTAGTGATTATTGCATTGGAACAAACCATGTTCTTCCAACCAGCGGCTTTGGACACGTGTTTTCAGGCTTATCAGTTCTCGATTTTGTAAAGAGGATCAACTGCATTGAGGGCTCGAAGAAGGGCTTATTAAAGTTGAGGGAGAATATAAGAACTTTAACAGAATCTGAAGGCTTACCTAACCACTTTTTAGCTGTTGATGGAAGGTTCAAAACTTGAAGAGTTATGGAAGAAAATTGTTAAGGAAAAAGTTGAATGAAATTCGAACTCTCTCCAAGTATATCGCGGGTGAAAGCACTAACCGTGCTGCACAAAGATCAAAGGTAAAGCCTTCTGAAGTCTTGAAGCTTAACGCAAATGAAAATTTATTCATACCCAAAGAAAAAGTGATCA
>JAGLRI010000205.1 GCA_023136395.1 Candidatus Bathyarchaeota archaeon
AAAAAAGAAAGTAAGTTACTTTTTTTCTCATCATTGTTATCAACTTCCAATTTATGTTAATTAACTGCTGTTATAACACTGTTACATATTTAAAGTTTGTAGAATATTGTTCTATAATAATCATTAGACTAAAATATCGTTTAGACGCATTCTAGCTAGCTACAAAATACCGCAATTATTAATGGATGTTGTCAACTGTATTGTAAATTCATAACTTTTTTTATCATCGTGGAATAAAAGAAGTTTCTAGGAGACCTGATTGTGACTTTTCAAGAGGAGATAATTAGTGCAGCACGAAGCACTGCTAGGGAACAGCGCGAAAATCTATTTGAGAAACCGAGAGGGTATAGTGGAGCAAGAAATCAGGTAATTTTAGAGTTTTTTAAATGGCTCTTTTTTTTCTCCGGAGTCGTTGGTATTCTGGGAGTTTGGGTTGCTTACGATAGTTTTTTAGGTTGGATAGAATCTCTGAATCCACTTTGGCTTAGGAACGTTGCAAGCATTTTTTCACACGAAATAATCAGTAACCTTCCTTTCGTAACTGTGTTTTTTTCAGGAACCTTGATATTGGGATGCACCCTTGCAACCCTCCAGAAACGCACGGAGGTTGCCAGTAGAACCAGAGCAGATGAAGCTACAAACCTACTCTCAGAATTAGCGGTAGATTTGAGCGAATCTAAAGAGGTTCTTAATGACTTGAGTGGAGTCAAAAATATTTTTTCTGACCTGTCTTTGGACTTGAATGCAACGAAGGAAAAACTGTTGAAAGAAGCAGTAAAAAAGAAGCAAATGAATATTAGTTTGAAACAGGCTAGAGACACAATCTCTTCTCTTAAGAAGAAAATCAGTGACTTAACTAGGGAGAGAGAAAAGTTGAAAGAGAGACTGAAAACTTTTCAACGAGAATTTAACCTCAGTGAGATAGACGGAATTGGACCAAAAACCCTTGAAAAATTAAAAAATGCTGGCATAGTTAGAACATCTGATTTATTAAAAGTAGCACCAGAGGATATAGCTGATAAAACAGGTATTTCCCCCAAACTTGTCACAAGGTGGCTTGAAGACGCTGCGAAATTATCGAGTGGCTAATAAAATATGTAACTTGAATGCGCTTAAGATGAATCGTTAATGTAATATTCTTTGCTCATCAACATAAAGAGTTCTATCTTGCTAGCACGTTAGTTCTACATAGCTAGCTAGCTAATCTCGTAAGAAAAATGGAGTTTCTGAAAATAGATGGTGATACGCGGCATCTAAGGTTATGAAGGTTTAATACCAATTTCTATAATCACATGTAAAGCCTATCAAGTCATCATAACGAGTATAAAGAACAATTTATCATAATATCTATAGAGAACAATTTATAATAAGGGTTATAAAAAGACTCTAACTTTATATTTATAGAAGAGTGTTAAGCATAGAGGAATATTAATTGATGAGCGAAAAAGCAAGGCGAGTGTTTGATGTATTACAAAAACCTAAAAACATGGACATTATCCTCGCCATTGCTAAAGAAGAGAGAAAGTATACAGAGATCTATAATTATTTGGTTGTGGTCGATCGTCTTTTAACCATGACAACTTTAAAGCATCGTTTAGACGGACTAAAGGAAACAGGTATAATTTATACACAAATTTACGACGTAGATCGTGGCTACGTGAAATACAAACTTACACAGTTTGGCTCCTTTGTAGCTGAGCAATTAAATACGCTCTATACAGACGTTGAAGAAAAACTACAGAAGTCGTAAGACGATTACGCCTCTTAAATATGGAGGAAACGTTCGCAACCATTATATGTAGGTCTCCGAAGAGAAGTAAACGAATCTGATTAAGGGAATGAAATATGGCGTCGCTTGTATCCGAGGAAACACATCCCGTCGTGAAAATTGAAAACGTAGAAAAAGTTTATAAAATCGGCGAAATCCCAGTTCGCGCCCTAAGAGGAATAAATATGGAATTGTATAAGGGCGAGTTCGTCTCCATAATGGGAGCCTCCGGTTCGGGAAAAACGACTCTCCTAAATCTTATCGGCGTCCTAGACACACCCACAAAAGGCAAGATTTACATCGATGGAAAAGAATTGTCAACATTGAAGGAGAAAGAATTAACACAGCTTAGAAGATACAAAACAGGATTCATCTTCCAATTCTACAACCTAATCCCGGTGCTGACAGCATTTGAAAATGTGGAGCTCCCGATGCTAATTGCAGGGGTACCGAAGAAGGAGAGAGAGGAGAGGGCTCGTGAGCTGCTTGAATTAGTTGGACTGGCTGATAGGGGTGACCATAGACCAGATGAACTAAGTGGAGGAGAACAACAACGTATAGCCATTGTTAGATCTC
>JAGLRI010000206.1 GCA_023136395.1 Candidatus Bathyarchaeota archaeon
TTCCAACTCATTGTGGCAAATAATCCAACAACGGGAAAAATGGATAGAACAATGAAAATTTCTCGGAAGGTCATGTAATTGGTAAGGATCCCGCATGCTAATGGACCTATGAATTGACCCAAACCAATAGACGTGTAATATACCCCCATAATCCTCCCAATTTTTTCAGGAGAAGCCATATCTGACGCAAGAGAAACAGCGGATGGAGCAAAGAAGGCCCAGATCATCGACTGTAATGACATTAGGGGATAGAACCAAACCACACTATCAACAAACGAAAACGATATCAAAGAAATGAATTGAATAACTGAAGCTATAATTATCATGATCCACCTACCAATCCTATCCGACAAGATCCCTAATGGTATGCGTAAAGCAAGTCCAAGCAACGATGAGACGGCAAAGATCAAACCAAGCTCTATCTCAGTAGCTCCCACTTCGACCATAAAAAGAGGCTGAATTGGCGTAATTGAGTTAACACCAACCGACAAAGTGAAACTAGCCACCATTAGTAAATACAAAACCTTATCCCCCACATCCATGCAGATAACACCTCTTCTCAAATTTGACCAATGTCGATTAGCCGTTTCTTAAACAGTCATAAATGTAGAACCTTCACTGAATTTATTTGTTTTTTACTTTTTGTTAAGACATGCTAGGTTTTGATGAATGTATTCTAATTTAAGAACCGTTTTTTATCCATTATTGTTCACAAAGCATTTAAATTGTTATTTTAACTCTAACGTAGTGTCATAATTTGCCTGCCAATGAAGAAGTTAAAAACGAGAAAGCAGGGCAAGGTAGAATTGAATTTGATTTTCCTCTTTTGTTAGTGAGAATAAGTTCTTTTAGGAGACTCTTTGAAAAGCTCGGAGCTTGGAAAGCTTCCCGACTAATCTCTTGGGGTACTTTATTTGGTATGCCAATCGTAGGAGGTTTCGGACTCTACATGATATTTGACACTCTTCGCATTTTACTAACAACGCCTGAAGCTAGGGCGTTTGGACGTGAACTCGGTCTCCAAGCCTATATTTCCATACCCGGTCTAAACCCATTACTTCCAATATTCTATAGCTGGATAGGAATAATAGTGGCAATAATTGTTCACGAAGGAGCCCACGGTGTAATAGCGAGAAGTATTGGAATCAAAATCAAATCCTGCGTTCTAATATTTTTACTAGCAATACCCTTGGGTGCTGGGGTCGATTTAGATGAAGAGCAGATGAAGAAAGCCAAGGTCAAGGATTCTACAAGGGTTCTGACCTCTGGAATTGGAGCCAACATCATTATTGCTCTCATCTGCATAGTTGGAGTAATAATACTTGTTAATGGACTGAGCCCGGTTATTGATGGTTTGTATATCGCTGGGGTCGTAGAGGATATGCCTGCAGAAGCTGCTGGATTGGTAGTAGGCGACGTGATTATACGGGTTGATGATAACCCGACAACCACTCTTAACGATCTTATAACTGCGTTGGGAGAAAAAAACGACACCGTGCACGTTACTGTAGCAAGAGGGGAGATGTGGAGAGATCAACTCACCATCCCGGTCAACTTGATTGAATACGAAGGTAAACCCTTCATGGGAGTGAGTCTAAGTGAAATGCTCATAGAGGAGCGATTGAGAACGTATCAGAAGTTGGCTACAGAAGTTTATTCAATACACTTCCAACCACCCACAATAAGTTTTCTTCAAAGTTTGACACCATTCTCAGAAACCCTACACATCTACTATACCCACACAATCGGAAAGTATTGGTATGTTCTTGCAAACCTCTTTTTCTGGATTTGGTATATCAACATCAACGTTGCAATACTCAATTCTCTACCCATCTACCCCCTCGATGGCGGACGAGTATTCAAAAACTTATTAAAAAGCGTGGTGGGAGGAAACGAAAAAACAGTTTCTCGAGTAACCTATGCTGTAACAATCGGTATAATCTCCACTATAGTAATGATGATAGCTCTTCCATACCTCATATAATTTGTAATATAATGCTTGATACTTAACAAAAATAAAGAGAAAAAAAGGATTTATTTGTGACCTAACTTCACTAACTTACTTTCTTACTTATAAAATACTGTTCAGAAAAAAGTCTTCTAACTTTTTTTTCTATTCACTCTTCTGAAAAATGTCTTCCTAAATTTCTTAAAAAAAATTCAATTTACTCCATAGTAGATTGATCGGGGAGGCACTTTCAGATTAAAAACTTACGGATCAGTTTTTTATTTTCGGTGTTCATATTCTTGTTAATTACAGTCGTGAGTGCAACAATTTACAATTATATATCTGCTAGTATGCCAACTGAAGTTATGATTAGCCCAGTATTATTCACA
>JAGLRI010000207.1 GCA_023136395.1 Candidatus Bathyarchaeota archaeon
GAGGCGATGTAAGCAGAGCTTTGGAGGATATAGCCTTTATTGGGGGTAACTTCCAAGTTGGTGATGTCTCCTAAGGGAGCCGATACAAAGCCTGCTTTACCCGGACCACCTTTGGCACTGTAATCGGTGATAAATAAACTTTCTCCGCCTAACACTGAGACCTTAATGGCTCCCCATACCCCTGTATCCCGCGTTCGTGTTCGAGTCTCCACCTCAATATTGCTGCTCATATAGGTGAGGGCACCCGCTTCAGCAATGATATGTGCATCTGCAGGGAGCTGGGCTTCTAACAGTGCGTATGAGGGACTGTACTTAATCTCAAACTTTATTGGACCTCTTTCCATAACCAAAGGCGCAACCGAAGCACCACAGTTTGTGCAAAAGTTGCTTTCAGGAGAAGTCTCTTTTCCACAATGTGTACATAACAATTCTTTTATCACCTAGAATAGAATTTTATTTTTATAACTTATAGCTTTATCTGTTACACTATAACCGTATCTTTCCATGTTAAAGGGTAGGAATATGTGGGGAATATCGTCAATGTACATTAAAACCTCCATGCATGAATGCATGTATGGTACATTTTATATAGAGCACAGTTGCTTGGAGAATATCTCTAATGAATGAGGGAAAAAGCAGCATTTTTGGAGTGACAACAGTTCTCATGGTGGCAAACATACTAGTTTACATTGGTACTTCAGTGGCTAGTGGAAACTTTTTTGAAACTAGCACTTCTATCATGGCGACTTTTGGACAATTAAATATCTTGGTGATTCGTGGTTGGTATTGGCAACTTTTTTCTTCATTGTTTATACATGCGAATATCACTCACCTTGTTGGTAACATGCTCTTCCTACTAATCTTTGGTTTTAAAATTGAAGGACTCGTCGATAATGTGTATTATCTGGTTATTTACTTTGCAGCAGGACTATTAGGTAATCTTCTGAGCCTTTTATTAGGACCACAAGTGATTTCAGTTGGGGCATCTGGAGCAATATTCGGTCTCTTTGGCGCGTATACCGCTTACTTAGGAGCATCCTTAGGAAGCTCGATCATATTGGCCATATTCTATGGTTCTTACATGTTCCTATTGAATGTTAGATCTGGTGTTAATATCCTCGCTCATTTTGGAGGATTAGTAGCGGGAATTCTGATAGGCTTGATAATTTCTAAGAAACGCAAACCTGAGTTTTTTGAAGGGTGAACAATCTAGTTTCCAGTTGGAGTATATTTCAGGAAGATTATTATTAATTTACATTGAAGAGCGGAACCTAAGGTAGAAATTGTTGAGGTTAAAACAAAAATATGGCATTTAATTTATTTAAAAAGGGGGAGTAAATATGTCGAGTCAAAAGTTCCATACTATTATTTCTTGTAACTTACCTTTCATGATTCCCATATTAGATGGAATATATGAGGTCACTATTGGAAAGAGATCTGCTTTTATTTTTACGAAACGCATCTGGAGAAATCAAATGACAAATCAAAATGGAAGAGAACAGATAATGTTTGATAAGTATGGGATCTCAGGCTACACTCATGTTGACATAAGATTTCCTTGGGAAATGCCAGAGAGAGATTTTGGACGGCGAGTAACCTTATTTGTGGAGCCTTATATTTCTCCTCCCAGAAATAGAAATAAGGAAATAGCAATCAATTTTTTAAATAGATTGATAGAGGTAGTACGTATTCTCTATGATCAATTTCATCTAAGGAATGTTAGATATTCTGATTTATTGTCTTGGAATCAATATTATTGGGATGGAAATAAGAGAATCCTGGTAGGATCCTACTTATTGGATCATGGATACGGAGAAAACAATTTAACGGGAAGAGATATGTCAAAAGAAAAGCTCCAAAGAATGTGTAGTGTTCTGAAGAAGGGTACACCAATACCTCTTGAGCAGACTTTTCTTGCAAATGCTAAAGATTCGAGCATTGAAGAAGATTTTCAAATAGCCATCTTAGAAGGAGTAAATGCTCTGGAAATGGTTCTTTACCGTTTCATTAGAAGTAGAGGCAAACAACTTGGAATATTAAAGAAGGAACTCGATGATAGCATCGTAAAAGTAGGTCAAACAGGCAACGTAAAAAAGATCTTAAAAATGTTGACAAATGGTTTTGAACAACCTGATGAAAAATTAGTGAAGTGGTGTTCGAGAGGTATATTGATCAGAAACAAGATCCTACATGAAGGTTTGAGGGATATTGATCCATCCGAAACTGAGCAGATAATTCAGAATGTAGAAAAAATGATTGTTTATTTAACAAGATGGTTTATTTGGCTAGGAATTTACGAAGAGATTTAACCATTCAAACTAATAAAAAA
>JAGLRI010000208.1 GCA_023136395.1 Candidatus Bathyarchaeota archaeon
TGATTATTAACATTTTATCAACTCGATTATTAGTGTTCTTTAAAGCCAAAAAATTTTTGTTTTTGAACAAAATTATTAGTTGTTTTACAATTCGCGTCATTATAAGAATTTAATCCACTAGTTTAACAGCTGCATTTATTTCTTCTGCAGATCTGAAACCTGGAATAGTTGTGGATATTTTTTGAGTGAGAATATACTCTAGGTGTAGTCTGGCTGATTTATGAAGATCTACAGAAATGGGTTGTAAAATGATTTTACGTGGTGACCATTTAGAGCCCTTTCCTCCGAAAGGTTTCATGATGATTATGCCCACATCCATCTCATTTGCTAATGGTATTAATTCTTTTGTGGCTTCTTGATTGTATATGTTTAAAGGAACCATTACTGTGTCAAACTCTTCAGTCTTTATGGCTTCAATCAATATTGCGGGTTTATGACCTGTAATTCCAATAAATTTGACTTTACTTTGTTCACGGGCCTTTTTGAGGGCTTCAAGAACACCTTCAGTTGACATTACTTTCTTCAGGGTCCATTTACTATCTATGCCGTGTAACTGAATAAGATCAATGTAGCTAGTTCTCAGCTTATTTAGACTTTTTTCAATACCTAAACTTACAACATCAGCGCTAGTTTTTTCATCTGTTTTTGTAGCTATTATGTACTTGTCTCTACGCTCTTCCAGAACTCGACCAATATTACGTTCACTTGCACCGTAGTTTGGTGCAGTATCGAAGAAGGTTATACCCACGTCAATGGCATGTTTGATCGATTTTTCTGCCTCCAAAAAGTTCAAGCTTCCAATGGGTATCCCACCAAAACCTATGACTGAAACTGAAATACCAGTTCGACCCAGCTTTCTAAGTTTCATAAGACTATGCCTTCTCCTTTTAGTTATTCCATTGTTAAAATTTATCCGTTTTGCGAGTTTACCCGGAATGCTAACTTTAATGTTGAAACTGAAGTTGTGGTTGGTAATGAATGGATGTCTATTTTGTTTGATGAACAAGAGCTTGTATAAATTTTTTTAGTGCTGAGGTTGGTATTCTTGCTCCACTTGCTCTTGGATGGCCTCCACCGAAACCTCCAAGTTTCTCAGCTAGTTGGGAAGTTACTCTTCCTAAGTTTATCGTCAAGTTGGATCTACCCCTTATTGATAGATCTGAGGTCTGCTTTTGCTGGTTCGTGTGGTAACCTATTCCGATATTTGCTTCGCAGACATCTAGTAGGAGATTAGCGATCGTTCCTGGCGAATCTTCTCTAGTTTCAACATAAGCTACATTATCGAGTTTGGTAGCGTTGTTTGGAAGTTCTCTCCTTAATATGATTATTCGGTTAGCCTGTTCCAGCGCTAGTTCCGTAACACCCTCGATTTGATGTGGGTATTCAAGCTCGGATAAATGATGCACGACCCTTCTTTTAAGACCTACATCCGCCCGCTCAAGGGCGTAGGAAAGTAACATCGTTTCAAACAAGATGAAGTCTCTGTCATACCTCTCAATGAGTCGCTTAGCTATGGGGCCGTTCTCCATACGATCACTGAACGCAGCGAAAGAAGCCAATAGACCAGATTCTCGAGGTAGAAACTTATTGAGAAAATTGAATGTGAGGACGCTGGCGCACTCCCGCAGATCATGCACTACTTCTACCCCCATCTCCTCCAGCCTTTCAGAGAGGTATCCATCTAGGTGATGGTGATCGATGTACGTCAACTTTGCAAATTGTTTAATCCTAACAAACTCCTCTAAGAGGATCTCGTTGATTCCTAGATCGCAGATATAGACAAGATCATAGTTTTTCTGAATATTTCTTAGACACTCATTGATGTGACCATAATCTGTAAGGAGAAAATTGGATTTTGTAGCACACCTAACGAGGGCTGCACAAATACATCCATCCACATCTTTAAGGTGGGAAACACACACAACCTTGGCAGATAGATCTGGTGAAGACCCTTGTGAAACAATCAACGAAAATCACCATAACGAAGTTTTAGTTAAACCCAAATTAAATGCTACTACTTTATTTATTTTCGGTGCATACAGGCTATTCGGAATGCTTTCTCGGAGGGAATTGAAAAAATTAGCTAGCTAGCCTACTACTCAGAATTTATGGAAAACAAGATTACTTTAAAAGGAAAGGTTAAGGTGAAATTGAACGAGGATGCCCTTTAATTGAAAACTAAATAAGCTTTTATGTTTTGATCAAATAAATTACAAAAAAGAGGGTCTTTATGAAGTTAAGTGAGGTCATGAACTTATTGTGGGGTAGTTTAGGAATCGTTGAGAAAGGCATAATCCTTTTAACAATAGTTTTATACGTCGTTTTCT
>JAGLRI010000209.1 GCA_023136395.1 Candidatus Bathyarchaeota archaeon
CAATTACTTGATTCAAAGACCTATCACGTTGATAAGAGAAGGCATCATACAATCATACATTTCTCCAAGAAACGATCTCTTCTACTGGAGGAAGAAAATAAACCTAGTTCTACTTCTCGGTTACGAACCACACCTCAACTGGTCAACATACACTAAAACTATACTTAAACTCGCAAAGGAAATTGGTGTCGAGAGAATCTACACCATAGGAGGATACCTTGCAGACATTTCCCACGAGGAAGAAACTATAATTTCAGCATCTACGAATAATGAGAAACTCATAAGTGAACTAAAGAAGATTAAGGTAGAATTCACTAACTACCAAGGACCAACAAGCATATATAGTGAAATATTATGGAAAGCTAAAGAAAAGAAAATTGATGTGGTAAGCTTATGGTGTGCAGTTCCAACGTATGTTAACATACCATATCCAAAGGCAGCATATAACATACTTGAGAAGATCACACAACTAATTGGCATAAAACTTGACCTAAAAGACCTCAAGAAGAAAGCTGAAACATTTAAAATTCAGCTCGAAAAAGAGGCTAAGTACCAGCCTCAACTACGCAGCTTCATCGAGAATTTAGGCGGAACAGGCCATGAAAGAAGTAAAGAAAAAGAATCGAACTACATAGCTTAATTTAAACGGTCTTTGGGATAATGTATCACAAATTAAAGTTACAATTTTACGTTATTAATTGCCTTTTTCAATGTATTTCTTTCGTTTTCAGTCAGAGGTCTAAAAGGTTTCAAGGCTGAACCCATCCTATGACCGCGTAATCTAATTCCTTCCTTAATGGTAGGGATTAGGGCAGATCCGGGAGTTGTAAGAGCCAACTTTAAGGCGTTTACTTTTTTTTGACATTCAATAGAGCATTCCAAGTCTCCTTTCGTGAAATTTCTCCATAATTCGACTACAACCTCCGGAAATACGGGTCCAACTGCACCTGAAACGCAACCAGCAGCTCCTAATAAAAATCCTGGTAGAAATAGTATCTCAGATCCTAAAAATACATCGAGATCGGTGGATTCGATAACTCTCTGAGTTTGCTCCAAATTTCCAGTACTATCCTTCAACCCTACGATTCCATGAATGTTCGCCAGTTTTATCATAAGTCTTGTCTTGATATTCACTCTCGTGGTCCTAGGAATGTTATAAATATAAAGTGGAATCTTTATCGAACCTACGATGCTTCTATAATAAGAGAGAATGGCTTCTTCGTCGTGGGTGTAGTAAAAAGGGGGCACACAATAAACAGCATCAGCCCCGCTTTCCTCAGCGTGTTTAGCTAAATCAACCGAAAATGAGGTTCCTGGAGACCCAACACCGATTACGACTGGAACGCGCTTCGCAACCATTTTGATCATAACTTCAGCAACCATCTTACGCATATCTACAGGCATCATTGGGAACTCTCCCATTGTTCCCAAACAGGCAAGAGCGTTGACACCACTATTAATCAAAAAATCTAGATGCTCACCAAGAACTTCTTCTTGAACCTCTTCATTCTCATCGAATGGAATCATAGGAGATATTAGCACCCCACTTATGTTTCCTTTAAGTTTCTGAAACAAGAAATGTTCCCCTATGTCTTATTAGATTATAACTATTTAACAACCTAGTTGGTAACAAGCTTTTAATTAGTTCAGTTTCATCACGCGTGAACATATAGAGGAATACGTCGAGCAGATTTAGCATCCTCTCCTCCCAGACTTCAGTGTCTTTATCCCGTGACACGAATTCTAATCACTCAAGTTCTTTCAGAACCAGCTTATTGAAAAGGATAAGACTAAAGAATGCGTCAACATCCTTTCGCGTCAACCTTACTTGATTAGAAAACAAGTCGATAAACCAATTCGTTAGAAAAAACCCGAGAAAAATTTCTCAAAAAAATTAAGGTATATTGAGAGTAATGCGTATGTCTAAACCAATTTTGGATACTACACTTGAACGTGATGATGTGTACAGGAAAATAAAGGATGCCTTTGATTATGTTGCTTCGATTGTAATTGATGAGGAGGTTTCTCCGGTTCACCGAATCCGTGCAGCGAAAGCTCTTTCAGACTTAGCTAAAACCTTACGAGTGTACATACGTGATGAGGAGAGAATTGATGAATTGGAAAAGAGAATAAAAGAAATAGAAAAAAGAGTCGGATTCTAAAGATGAACATAGAAGCTCGATTTTCATCGAAAAATCACGGTTAAATAACTTAAAATCAACCATCTTTATAGAAAAGCAAGCGTTTCTAAGTTTTTCTATTTTCAGAAAAAAAAAATTTAAAAAAAAATAAAGAAATCAA
>JAGLRI010000021.1 GCA_023136395.1 Candidatus Bathyarchaeota archaeon
AAGCGCGAGCAATAGCTACACGTTGCTGTTGTCCTGCAGACAGTTCAGTTGGTCTATGGTGAAGGCGATCGCCAAGTCCGACTCTTTCTAGGAGCTCGTTAGCTTTCTTTATTCGCGCTTCTCGCGGTAAACCTGCAAAGATCATGGGAAGAGAGACGTTTTCGATGGCAGTAAGCACGGGAATAAGGTTGAAGGTTTGAAAGATGTATCCAACCTTTCGACAGCGAAGCCAAGCTAACTCGTAAGCGTCAAGTTTTGATACATCCATTTCATCAAGGAATATCTCACCCCTAGTCGGCCTATCTAGACCACCCATCATGTTGAAAAGCGTTGTTTTACCTGAGCCAGATGGCCCCACAATAGATAGGTATTCACCACGTCTGATCTTCAGGCTCACACCATCAAGAGCCTTAATTGTAACCCCTCCGATGTGGTAATGTTTAGCTAAATCCTCAGTCTCAATAATGTACTCGTATTTCATAGTAAAGCCCCCACAGGATTCATGACGAAAAGCAAAGCAACCATCAGTAGATTCACCATAAAAGCTATTCACTGAATTAATAAAAAAATTTCGTAATAACCGATCATTGAAAGTGACTCATCATTACCAACACAATGTTAGCTAGCTATAACATACATGCGAATGTGCATTATCATGTTTCTAGAGCTTCTCAGAGAAATCCTTTTGCAATTCTACTATCTCAAAGCTATTCCTTGCTTGAGAATAACTTTCTAGGAGCTCAAGATTTAAATTAATGAAGTGTACTCCCCACTTGAAAATGGAAAGTAAACGCTCTGCTTCCTTTCTGAAGCCAGTAATGTATAAAGCTGCAGAAAGTGCTTCTACAGTGCTTAATTTAGTTGGTTTGCCATAGTTAGTGGGATTAACAGCTATAAGAAAGGGGAGACATCTAGAGATTCCTCTTATTCTAAACTTGAAAACCTCATCGACGTTAACCCAACTGCAGTCAATAGCTACCAATCCGCGCCTTTCGATTCTTTTACGATCGAGGGGGGAAAAAGCTTTTTCAGAAAATGGATTTAAAATCACAGTTCCAAATGGGGTGTCCCTAACCTTATGTAGGAACTTAACTAATCTAAACCTTTTAAGCTTTGATGCGGTACACTTTTTCGGATCGTCCTGCTTTAAATGAACAACAAATAACTTCATTTTAATATCAAACTTTTACATATTTTTGTTGATATTCTCTGGAAAGATAGAATTTTAGAATTAAAGATTACTTGACTTTTACTACATATATTTTCTTCTCTTCCTCATCCCAATATGTTTGCATGTATCTAAACTCACATTATCCCCTCTGTAAAAACGTTTGGTTAGAAACTTTTTTATAAACATTTAACGTTTCATGGCTGAAAAGTGTTAAGGGCTCATTAGAATAAGAATTGATTTATACGCTTTTTTTGCATCGTTTGATGGGACATGGGGTTACACATAACTTTTGGTATACAATCAATGATATCGGTAGGGACCATATGGTATCCTTTCTCATGTTGCACAAAGTCTCCAGCGGCACCGTTGATAAAGGCACCCGCTGTAGCAGCATCGAAGAGGTCAGCTTTTTGAGCTAAGAAGGCTCCAACGATTCCAGATAGAATGTCACCTGTCCCTCCCACAGTCATTCCGGGATTGCCAGTTAAGTTAAATTTTACGCGTTCACCGTCAGATATAATGTCTACATGTCCCTTTAACAGGATCACCCCACCAAGCTCCTGCGCAGATTTTTGCACATCTATCGCTCGCTTCCTCACGTCAGTTGGCAACTCCTTTCCAGTTAACAATTGATATTCTCCCGCGTGGGGTGTTAATACAAGGGGGGAGGTTATCCTTTGTTTATACTCAGCAAACGCTTTTAGTCCATCCGCGTCTAGCAACAATGGAGTCCCTTCATCGACAATAAGTTGTAGAATATCTTTTACAGCTTCCTTAGTATCTTTGTGCATCCCAAGACCTGGACCTACAACAATTGCGGTTGCTATCTTCAAATATGGTTTGATAACAGATACGTTGCGTGGATTGAGGTGGTCTCCTTCAAGCTTTATCGTGATTAGATTAGGAGACATGGAGGCTATCTCGTACGCTGTTCTATGTGGTGCTACAACATAAGTTATATCCACACCTGTTCGTAAAGCCGCTAGAGCCACGAGAGCAGGAGCACCCGAAAAAACTTCACTTCCACCTACGATCAATAATCTACCAAAATGGCCTTTATGAGACTCCGGGTGACGGGGCTGAATGACCAGTGACACATCGCCAGGACCTACAAATCGTTCGATCTCAGAAGGTAATCCTATCTCTCTTACCACAATTTCCCCTGCATATTCTTCTGCGTTCGTCAATCCAAGCTTCATTTTATGAAGCGTAACAGTTAAGTCAGATCTAACAGCGTCACCTAATACCTCCCCTGAATCTGAATCTATGCCAGTAGGCACATCAATAGAAACACAGAACGCCTTTAACTCGTTAATTTTTTTAACTAATTGCAATATTGGTGGACGCAAAGACCCTTTCAAACCTACCCCGAGTAAGGCGTCTACTACAACCTCAACATTAACGTCTGGAATGAGTGAAGAATCGTACAGCTCATTCAAAGTTATTGTATCTGTTAAGAATTGTAGGATTTGCCAATTCTTTCGTGTTTCCTCGTTCATGTTGTCAATAGATTTTCCAGCTAGTAAAATGTCAACCTTGAATCCTAAGCATGCAAGATGGCGCGCTGCAACGAATCCGTCTCCTCCATTCCCACCCAAACCACAGAAAACAGCAATTCTTGTATCCTTGGGTGTAAATCGTGAAGCTATCTCATTCGCAACATTTCGACCAGCGTTTTCCATCATCTGCAATCTTGAAAAACCAAAATATTCGGAGTTTATCTCAAGACTCCGCATTTCTCTACCCGTTATCGCCCGCTCACTCACTACAAAACTCTCCTTAGATGAAATACAAAAGTATTTTAGGGATATTAACTTATCATGAAAAGTAAGGAGGAGAATAATTATGCCCACTGCTTTTGTGTTGATAAACGCAGAAATAGGTTCGGAGAATGAAGTTCTTCAATCACTCAAAAAAACTGAGGGGGTAGAAGAGTCCTACACTGTTTATGGAGTTTACGACATTGTTACGGTAATCAAAGCTGAATCCATGGATAAACTCAAGGAGATCATAACCTGGCGCATACGACGACTAAATAGGGTTAGATCCACACTCACCATGATAGTAATAGAGGAAGCTTAAACTAATCGACAGTCTACTGTGCAATATATTTGTCTTCCAAGATAACAAGTCATAGAACAGTTATTTCAATCAAAAAGTTTCATTTTTGATTTTAGGATATCTATCTATTTTACCATTAATACTGAACATGAAAGAGTTTCTGCGACTCTGTCGCTTACGCCTTATAAGATGAATTCTTCAACACCGCCTATGCCCCGACTTATCACAATAATACTGAAATCTCCTTCTTTGGCTGTTTGTACATTTGGGCAGCAAGAGAACCTAAATAGGTAATTGTTCCTCACATATCAACGAAAAAAAACTTTATATAATTCACTGTTAATTACGTATTGAATAACATTTTGTGCAGTAATCAAGCACAGAATGCTTCTGTCATCCGTATTAATGAGAAAGTAAATTTTTAGAGAACTGATGAGGAGTAAGGAAAGGCGTGAAAGCTCTTAATGAAGACAAGATGAAAATCAATCAACAAATATTAGAGAATATTCCAAAAGAGGCAGAGATTACCCGCATTGAGTTTGAAGGTCCGGCTTTGGCTGTTTATACTAAAAAGCCTGAGATTCTAATTGAACAAAGTTACATAATCTCGAGCATAGTTGGCTTGATTAGAAAAAGGATTGTGGTGCGTTCTGACCCCGCTGTAAGGTTACGGGAAAAGGATGCGGAGAGAGTTATATCTGAGATTGTTCCTCAAGAAGCGGAGGTTATGGGCGTAAGTTTTGACCCCAGCCTCGGCGAGGTTGTAATAGAAGCAAAAAAGCCTGGTTTGGTAATTGGAAAGAATGGAGTCATGTTAAATGAGATCGTAAAACAGACGCGGTGGAGACCTCGCATTCTTAGGAGCCCACAGATACCGCCCAAGATCATGGCTCATATACGGTATTTCCTCCACTCCGAAAGTAAAGATCGAGGAAGAATTTTACGATCGATTGGTGAAAGAATTTTCAGACCTAAGATCTACGAAGCTGGAGACGTCCGGATTACTGCGTTAGGTGGTTTCCAACAAGTGGGAAGATCAGCCGTTCTCGTACAAACAAATGAAAGCCAAGTGCTACTTGACTGTGGCGTTAACCCAGGATCCACAAATCCCTCGGAGGCTTTTCCCAGGCTTGATGCAACTCAATTCGACTTAGACACATTAGACGCTGTTGTCATAACCCACGCACATCTCGACCATTGCGGCTTTCTTCCGTTTTTGTTCAAATACGGATATGATGGCCCGGTTTATTGCACAGCTCCTACATTGAGTCTCATGACTTTACTTCAATTAGATTATCTTGACGTGGCAAGCAAGCGAGGGATAATACCCCCCTATGATCAGAAAGATGTAAGGGAGAGTGTGTTGCACACAATTCCTCTACGATATGGACTTGTAACCGACGTTTCTCCAGATGTTCGTCTAACCTTGTACAATGCTGGACACATCCTCGGTTCCTCCATGGTCCATATACACATTGGAGAGGGCTTCCACAATATAGTCTACACTGGCGACTACAAATATGCGAAAACCATGCTTCTTGAGCCTGCAGCCACGAATTTTCCAAGAGTAGAAACGATTATAACTGAAAGCACGTATGGGGCTCCCCAGGATGTGATGCCCTCTAGGAGAGAATCAGAAGAAAATCTTACTTCAATCATTAACGAAACATTAGAAAACGGAGGAAAAGTTCTAATGCCAGTTCCTGCAGTTGGTAGATCTCAAGAAATTATGCTGGTTATAGATGGATACATGCGACGAGGGCTATTAAAGGAAGCACCAGTATTCATTGAGGGTATGATATCTGAGGCAACCGCCATCCACACGGCTTATCCAGAATATTTGGCGAGAGAAGTGCGGGAAAGCATTCTACACAAGGAAGTTAATCCTTTTCAATCCGATTATTTCACCATTGTGAAACATCCAAGCGCAAGACAAGAAATAGTAGATGGGGAACCAAGCATCATTATGGCAACCTCCGGTATGATGGAGGGAGGCCCAGTGGTTGACTATTTCAAACGCTTAGCGCTAGACGAAAGCAATACATTAATTTTCGTTAGCTATCAGATCAGGGGAACGGTTGGTTGGAGGATGCAGAAAGGCTTTACTGAAATATCTATGATAAATAGTGACGGCAAGATTGAAATTGTAAGAGCAAACCTGAAGGTCAGATCTATCGAGGGATTTTCAGGTCATTCAGACAGAAGACAAATCATTAATTACATTCGCCGAGTTACATCAAAACTTGAAAGGGTAATCGTGAACCACGGTGAAAGGTCGAAGTGCCTAAATCTTGCAAAAACCTTCAACAGTAAGTACAAACTCACAACAAATGTACCTAATGTTCTAGAAACAATCAAGTTGCGGTAGAATTTCGCAGCTAAATTCAATGAAGATCGTTTAATTCTTTTTTATGTCCTTTTAACGTTTCTTTTTTGTGTTTATATTAATTAGGACTTTCCAGTTTACTTAAACGTGCACGCCAAGCTAGATATAGCGTGCACGTGTTATACTTATCTGGATGATCGCATGGGACCGGATACTCAAGACAATTTCTAATTTTTTTTATTAAAGGAAACAGTTTCATGGATTGAGAACGTGGACAAACCCTGAGTCCTTTAATGCTCCAGTAATCGTGTTTATCAAGTTTAAAAGTGTCCTTGAATAAGCTGGTGCTTGAGTTAGAGTGGTTAATGTCATCTTTCTGCTTCATTAAATGCTTTCTCCGGTTCAAGTCTTAACATGCAACAAATATGTAATCTTAATGGTACTTTTGATATTCCCCCAGCATATCCTAATCCAAGGAGGAGTTATGATTATTCTTTCCTCGACGCTTTGCAATGTCTCCTCCAACCAATTGGGTAAACTTTTTCGACTCGTTAACCGCCCCTTTAATTTTATTAATGTCCCTTTCTGCTAGAAAAATGACCCGTGTAATAATAATGCTACCAGATTCAACCTCACGTTTGATAACATTCACAGCCTCAAGATCCCGTAGAGGTAAGGCTTTCAAATAAACTTTGGTGGATAGAGTCGTGGTGCCTTCTTTAGCAGCACTCAACTTCTCAACTCCTACGTTTGATAAACAGCTCTCCACCATATTAGCCCACCCTGGGTTTGTTTGACTTCAAATGCATGAATGTCTTTTTTCCTAAGAAAACACCACTGAAGAAAGGTATACACTTTTAAAACTAGTTGGTTATACAATACCTTTAAGTTACTCTTTTAAGATTCTTAAAAGGGTAAATATCGCATTAAGTATTAGAGGGCTACGTATGAGTGATATGGCCACCCAAATCTTGGAAGAAAGCCTAGAAAAACCTGTTCTTGTTCGATTGAGAGGAGGTAGAAGCCTGAGGGGGAAACTCAAAGGTTTTGATCAACACCTTAATTTGGTACTAGAAGATACCGATGACATCACTGATAAGGAGAATACAAGAAAATTAGGTATCATCATTGTGCGTGGAGACAACGTCATAATAATCTCTCCCCCACCAAGGTGAGACTATGCCCACCAAACACAGCATCCATAAAGGAAAAACACTTCACATAAGATGTAGAAGATGCGGTAGAAGGGCATATCATGTTAGGCAAAAAAAATGTTCAGCTTGTCATTACGGAGAATCAACGAGAATCAGACAATATTCATGGCAAACAAGAAAATTGAATAAACAAAGATTGCTTTAATCAACGCTTTCAATAATTGCAATCACAAATCCTTTAATTCAGCTAACAAATGCATCTAGGATTGTAATGAGAATCCTTATAATGCGCACGCATTAGATGACAATACACGTTTAAATTATACGTTTTTTAAAGAACAAAGGGTCTTACCTGTCAGGAATTCAAATCTCTTCCAGGCTATGCATGCATCGAGGTAGAGACATACAAAGATACCAAGTTGAGAAAAACAGATGAAAACTTTATTCGTCTCAATACCCTTCAGATAAATCTGAAGGATTGGGATATGAGTGAAGAAGTGGGAGAAAGAATGCATTTTCGGGTTACCATCTTTGGTTCTGCGAGGATAAGGAGGGAAACACCAATCTACGACATGATTTACCGGTTAGCAAAAATGATCTCCGAGGCGGGAATGGATCTAGTAACAGGCGGTGGCCCAGGTTTAATGAACGCTGCAAGCGAGGGACATCACGCAGGACAGACAAGCAGAGAAATACACTCAATCGGCTTAAGAATAAACCTACCGTTCGAACAGGGAGAATCCGCCCACCTCGATATTAAAAGAGAGTTTAACCATTTCTCAAACCGTCTCGATAAATTTATGCAGTTTTCTAATGTTGTCGTGGTTGCACCGGGAGGAGTAGGCACCTTATTGGAGTTGATGTATACGTGGCAACTAATGCAAGTTAAACAAATCTGTAACATCCCCTTAATTCTATTGGGGGACATGTGGCCGGACCTGGTTCGCTGGATCAAGAAATGGCTTTTACAGAACAAGCTATTAGATAATAACGATGTTGAGTTGCTGTTTCTAGCAAAGACCTATCTTGACGCATTCACGATAATTAAGAAGGCCCATCAAGGTTACATCGAAGGTGATAAACACTTCTGTCTAAACTACAAGAAATACAAGATCTAGTCAACCCTAAGGATAATGGATAGCAGAGACACAAGTCCTAACCGTCTCGATGACACTCTCGAGGACCTTTTCGGAAACCCCAATTCTTCTGGCAAGTGTATCTGGGTCCTTTTCAACCAGCTGCTTTATGAGCAGGATCCCCCCAGAAACCATTTTTCTCCTCATTTCTGTCCTCAAACCTTTGAGACGTGTCAGAGGATGTAAATTGTGTTCTTCAATCAAATTTTGCAATGCATGACCTGAAGGTGAACTCCAACCAATCTGTTTGATTTTTTTACAGTTCCCATAAAGTCGTGCATGCTCTGAAAATCTAGTGTTTGTAATGATCATCGCACCATCTATCTGTAAGTCGACTAAGCCGAGATTGAACCCTTCTGTTACGTCCTCCAATACAGCTCTTGCAATCCGGCTTTCATCCAAACCCGTCGAGATGTGATAGTTGGAATGGTGTTTTGCTTCGATAAAGTACGTCACACCATCTTTTCGTGCCACAGCGTCTACTTCATGCTCTACACATTTTCCTCGTATAATCTGGTTCGAAGTAACATCATATCCGACCTCGCTCAACAATAGTTGTAAAAAAACGTTCGAACTCCGGCTTAGAGTTCATCAAGCTTAATCCTTTTCTTAGATCAAGAAGATGCCTAATAGCAGGTTTATGATTTTCTAGAAATCTAAAGATCATCGAGAGAATCTTTTCAGTGGATATCCCATCATATAGGCTTCCTTCAACACTTTGTGCAACCTCTTCGGCAATCTTTCTATTTGCACCCATCCTTAAGCAAGTCTTGATAACTTTCTCTTTATCAAACATTTGTCTTGACCCATCAGCTTTTGTTACATAAATACTCATGGAAAGGCACACCATTATCCAGTATAGCAAATACAAGACTAACACAAAAACAATTGCATGCATCGCTAAGAAGGAACAGAACCCGAAAAAGGAGATTATAAGATATGAGAAGCCCTTCGCGGTATTATGATTCTAGAAATACCTTACCTTGCATGAACAAACACCTTGGGTTCGGTTGTGGCGCCGGGGATGGGATTTGAACCCACGCGGCCCGTGAAGGCCACAGGCTGTCTAAGGAGTTCCAGGCGTAAGCTCCGTTTTAGCGGATCTGCTCCATACCGGATTCCCTGCAGCGTGCTACTCTAGGAGACCCCGGCTTTAATCTCATATGTGTGTTACCATGTTTTTTAGCTTTTTGAATTATTATGTAAAAATATTTCGGAAAATTGATGGGAATAATGCATTAATAGGAGTATCCTAAAATCTCGTTTATTTTAATAAAATTGTTTCTACTTCAAACGTTTTAGTGTTCAATACAACCATTGTTGATTTTCCAGTCAGATATCCACAAACTTCTCCCGGATTCAAAACAAGCGTTTTTCCTCTTCTGTATGTATTTACCTCATGCGTATGTCCGTATATTATTATATCGTGGCATTCTGCAGAGATGAGTGAATTAAGAAGCTCCGTCTCTTCGCCATGTAAAAGCGCAATTTTTGATCCCTTAACCTTCACCTCCGTGAAGCACCCCCGAAGTTCAGCGCCCATATCCGCAAACTTTTTTCTCAATAGATCTCGTTCTGCATCGTTATTGCCAAAAACCCCAATCAAAGGGGAATTTAATGGTTTAAAATGTTGTACAACAAAGGGAGCAATATAATCCCCCGCATGTAACACCAGTTCTACTCCCTCTTTATTTAAACGCTTTACTGCTTTATCAAGCAGGGGCAAACGATCATGTGTATCTGCCATTACTCCGATAATCATTCTAACGCCAAATACATGTTTAAATTCAAAATGTACTTTAATTTTTTCTATCACTATTATTGTTGATTGGGTATATGGGTAGAAGGAGCATGATTCATGTGGTTTACAACAGCTAAACACATAAGAACCTATTAGTTGTCTTGGCATGTATTGGAAATTATTTAAAGTTTAGGTTGAAAAACAATGAAGGTAAAAGAATCTCATGTTCACGAGAAAGGAGAGATAACATTTTTTGAAGCTTTAAAACGAGTTAGAGAAAAATCTAGCTTTCCTAAAGTAGGAGGGATTGGAATTTTCATTGGAGTTGTACGGGGAGAGACCCTTCAAGGTGAAACCGTGAAAAAGTTGGAACTAGAAGCATATGAAAAGAAGGCTAACGAGGTTCTTGATAAAATTTGCGAGAGCCTTCGAAAGAAAAAGGGTGTTATCGACGTGCAGATTCACCACCTTATTGGGGAGTTTGATGTTGGAGAAGACCTAGTTTATGTCATTGTTGCTGGTGCTCACAGGGGGGATATATTTCCGGTTCTAGAAGAGGCAGTAGAACGATACAAAAAGGAAGCGCCAATATTTAAGAAAGAATACATCCTCACCGAGAAAGGGGCAACCAAATCTCACTGGGTCAGCGAACGAGAAAAAGGATCTTAAACTAAGTGCAACTTATCATTCTCTGTAGCAATAATTTTTTTTGTTCATTTACATAGTCTTGTCTAGGTGGTAAATATATCTATTAAGCTCTTTGCGGATGAGTGGGGCCCAGAGAAAATCCTCAGCAGATGTTTAATCTTATTGAAAATAAGATCACAAAAAACCTAAAAATGATATTAGATCAAGCAAAAAATAAGAAAATTCAGCCCAGAGAGGCGGCTATGCAGATTGCTAGTAAAAGAGTTCAAAAAGCCATGGAAAGAAAAATAATGTCTTGAGAGCGCGCGCAATTAAGCACATTACATATTCTATAGGTACCTATTTGTGCTTATCTCACAGCTGAATGGGCTTTTCATTTATGTATCATGTTGGAGTAAGGAAAGATTTTTTATCGCTTCCTCGTTCCTTTTCAAAAATATCCTGAACCTTCAGAAGGCAGCCTCTTGCCAGCCATGTTTTCTTGTGTGCGTTATTGAGATCATTTGCTTCGATGTTCTTTTTAGCTTTTTTAAGGTTATCTCGAGCACATACAAGGCTTGGTCCCACCTCAACTTTTTTTTGGTGAAAGCTAGAATTCCATGAGGATCTCTCTAATGTCTCCTTATGCATAATGAATAAGAGGAAAAGCGCATACTCTGAATCAGCAGCTGCCCACCAAACATAACTAAGTAATCCTTCCTCATCTCTTTTTAAGAGCGCTTGTAATGAATGTTCAAGGTTACTTATCGCCGATGTAATGGCTTTTTTAAGCTTTACTAGCTCCATACATTACCCCAAATTCTTTTTGGTTTTTTCAATAAATAACTTAAATAGGGAAAACCCAAGACGGAGAAAAAGGTTAAATCTTTAAGAGAATGTTTTTTGCATGATTTCACTATGTCCCTTTCTTCTTAAGGTATTGAGCATATAGCTCAGGATAAGCTAGTAAAATGCACAATATAATATGTCTCAAATCACAGTAGTAAGCACCTCTCCGAAATGAGCTACGTTTAGTGAGGTTCTTCTCAGAAAGCTTTGCGATGGCACGTTCAGTGGCCTTATAAGTCATTTTAAGCGCGACCATTATTTCCCTAATTGTAAGGCTTCTGCCTCTGCTGATAAGATGAAATAAGATCTTAAACTGGCTAGGTGCCCGATGTAGGGTCAAGAGGTGTTGCTTCATAGTTTGAAAAGTTTTTAAATGTTCCTCACTCAACTTCTAGCACCTCTTCTCTCGTTTCCCAGGTCCTCACGCATCTTCATTAAAACATCATAAGGTTTAACTGTTGAAGTATAACCATTAGAATCTAAAACCACTAAACCTTTATTACGAAGCTCACTAAGTCTTGCACGAACGCTAGCGGGATTTAATCCCAACTCCTCCGCAATATCCTTTGGTTTAAATATTCTTTCACTAAAGGTGAGGTGACACAAAATCTGAAAAGAAAGAGTCGATAAGTCCAGCGTTAATAATTCCTCCTTCACTTTATCCTTCATCTTCTCCTCTTCCTAACCATAAGATACTCGCGAAGAAGAGGAACAAGAAGGGGACCAAGTTTATATGAATATATGCCTCTAGAGGGTCGTTTAATCAAGCCTTTTTTATGGAGATGGAAGAGAGCTAAGTTTATGGCATTAATACTAAGGCCAAGCTCTTTAGCTATTTCATCAGGAGTTAAATTCTTTTCACTACTAATTAAGTAAAAGAGTACACGGCGTTGAGTTGAAGCCTTTCGTAAACTTACAAGAGTACTTAACTCCATAGGCTTTCAAAGTCCTAATCTTTCGATTGAAAAATACTTGAAACAATCTCTGTGAAAGGAATCTTTGATTTATAAGACCCGTCAGCTTCTTGAATTAAGAACCCCATCTTTAGTAGAGAACGAAGGGCTGGTCGGATGGTGCCCGGAGAAATTCCTGTGCCACTTGAAATGTCAGCAGGCTTACAGGATTCCTTGGAGAATGCTAAGTAAATGAGAGCTTTAAATGTACTTGTTTCAGGACTAAGTTTCGCTATAACCTCCTTCCAAAGATTCTTCACATCACATACCTTCTCTCTAATGTTTTAACTTTTTAAGTTAAATATTTAAATTAAAAAGTATATGAACTTTTCCTTTCTTGTATACATAACGATATTTTTATTGTGCGTTTTTCTTTCTATATTTATATATAATATCAAGTTTAAACGAAAGAAAGCACAAAAGCTTTAAATATTATGAAAATAATTGTTGTATAACAAGGTGAATTTGAAGGTGTTAAGTCAAGAAGTTATTCTAAAGCCGATTAAAGAACTAAAGCCAATTATTGAACCTCAAAAATCAGTTGAAGAAATTATTGAAAATACATATAAGGAGTTTCTTAACCTCCGTATTGATTCAACTACATATAAAATCCTTCTTTTTGTA
>JAGLRI010000210.1 GCA_023136395.1 Candidatus Bathyarchaeota archaeon
ACTTTGGGTAATCCTCTAAAAACAGTTTATATTCGCTATCATCAATATTTGTGCCATGTATGTCGACAGGATCTGTCGATCGATCTACGTCAAAATAGAAGCTATATCTTGCATCTCGATAATCAGGACCATTCCACGCGGGTTTTTCCCCCGCCTCATGTGTGTTAAGCTTAAGGTATAGATAATTCGTATCGAATTTAATCCAAACCTGATCGACATCACGCCAATTAAATGTACCTGGTTCATCTGGATCAGTATCAAAGAGTTCCCAACCGCTAACCCACCAATCTGTAGGAGGAGATTGAGCAAATACAGGACCATACGGTTGGATAAATACAAGAGTTAATAGCAAGAGTGAGGACAATACGAAGGCCAATTTCATTTTTTGATGGGTTCGTGTCTTGTAAGTCAAAAGTCTCTACTCTTTTTTCAGCCTCTTATTCTAGCTAGCAATTTAGTTAAAAACAAAATGATATTTTTTTATAGAAAATTTTTATAGAAAAATGTTCTATGTAGGTTTTTGTAAAAATATAAGTAGTGTCGCTTCAAATTATAGTGTAGGTTAGTTAAAATGAGTGAGTCAATAAAAAATTTGAAAGCTGCATTTGCAGGCGAATCTCAAGCTAACAGACGATACCTTGCCTTTGCGAAGAAAGCAGATGACGAAGGACTGTCCCAAATTGCCAAAATCTTCAGAGCCGCAGCTGAGGCTGAGACTGTTCATGCATTAAACCACTTAAGAATAGCGGGAGCAATTGGTATGACCATAAGCAATTTAGATGAAGCCATCTCTGGGGAGACTTTCGAATTTACTCAGATGTATCCCGGGTATCTTGACACTTCCAGGCAAGAAAAAAATAAGCAAGCAGAGTGGAGTTTTAATGTAGCAAACAAAGTTGAGGAGATTCATGCCGGTTTATTTCAAAAGATTTTGAACGCTTTGAAAAACAATGTAGACATACCAAATATCGACTATTATGTATGCAAGGTCTGTGGAAACACAGTTGAAAATGCAGCACCTAATAAATGTTCGATATGTGGAGCACCACGAACACAATTCTTTATGGTGGATTAAACTTAACATTGTGAAGACTTCTGCTATTTCAATCTAATATCCTATTTTTTAACGATTGTTTTTTGCGTTTCAAGTTGTGGTAGCAACAGTATATAATATTCTTATATTCAACAAAACTTTCTCTTGTGTGAATGCAAAGTTAGGAAAATGTTAAGACTTAATTATTACGGATTTAAGTCTAATATCATTCTTTCTTATCTTTTTAAAAGGGTTAGAGATAAAATCAATACAGTATTAAAGATGACAAAGTACGAAAAGGATAAACTAGTTGACGAAATTAGATTAAAAGCTGATTTTTTACAAAAGAAGAAAAGAAGGAGAGCCATACTTTTTTCTATTACGAGAGCGGGTTCAACTCTTTTGCTTTTCTTATCCTTTTTGTTGTTGCAATCTAATTTTTCTATTTATCTTTTTTCTGTTATAGTATGTTTTTTCATTTTAGGAATAACAGTTTTTTTAGAAGAATAAACCCACTAAGCAAGCGATTAGTACAGGAAGACCAGAGGATCCCTAAAAGGATGAGTAGGTCCCAAAAAGTAATAAACAATCTTACAGAGAATATGTAACTTTCTAAATTTTGTTATATCTAGAACCAGTGAATATGTAAAAAAATTGTATTAAAACGTAGAATGGTGCTACACTTAAACTCATTTTAAAACTGAATATTGATTGCTAAATCAATAAAAGGGGTAGTGGGAGGAATTTTTTTACATTCCTCCTTTTTCGACGCTTAGATAAGGGCAGATGCCCAAGAGCCCCTTTTAACTCAATGTTAATTCTTTTAAAGGATAATAATTAATGTTTTTTGAAATTAAGTTATGGAAAATTAATCTATTTTAGACACTCGAAAGATAGAAAATAAATGAGTGTATGCACGTTAGTGTACTGGTTTCTATCTTTAGGTACCGTTTTAGCATAATATAAGACGATTCAATTAGCTTGTATTTGTGTTATTCCTTAAATCTAATAAGCAGATTTGTGCATGCCCCTTTACCTTAACCTTTTGATATATCTTTTTTACAATTCCTTTTTCATCGATTAGAAATGTTGCCCGTTCCGTTCCCATAAAGGTTCTACCATAGAGACTTCTCTTCTTCCATACACCGTATAGATTCAAAACCTTTCGTTCAGGATCACTTAACAAAGTGAAAGGTAAATTATGTTTTTGTTTGAACTTCTGATGTGATTGAACACTATCCATGCTAATACCAATTA
>JAGLRI010000211.1 GCA_023136395.1 Candidatus Bathyarchaeota archaeon
TCTATAAAGAGAAATACCAATCCATAATGACCACTGCGAAGAGTATAGCTGCCCAGACATACCCTAAGGAAAAGTTTGAGATAGTATTTATTGTCGAACCTAATGATGTTCAAACAAAGAAAAACTTGAAGCCTTTACATAAGTATTTGGGGGATAAAGGAGTGTGTTATCGTATTGTTGAATCCGATGGAAAGTTGAAGCTTAAGGCTCATGCGCTCAACTGCGCGCTAAAGACCATTAATTCGCCAATAATCTGTGTGTACGATGCGGACGACGTCTTTCCAAAATCTCAAGTCGAGGAGGCCGTTATGCTTATTGAGGAAGGATATGACGCCGTCGCTGTCAGAGTCCACAGATACAGAAACACTATCCTAGGTTCTCTTCTAAACCTGGATACATACATGTGGTATAACATCTTTGTTCCTTTCTTTAAAGTTATCGGGAAAAGTTTTCCCTTCTCTGGTGAAGGTTTGTTTGTTAGAACTGATGTTTTGTCTGCTGTCGGTGGTTTTCCTGAGGTTCTCACGGAGGATGGTTATCTCTCCATACTTTTAGCTGAAAATGGCTCAAAACTGGGTTTATTAGATTCTGAAGTGGAGGAGTTAGCTCCAAAAAACTTGAAGAATAATATAAAGCAAAGGTTGAGGTGGAACAGAGGTTATACCCAATGTCTCCAGAGATTAATTACATCAAATTTATCAATTAAAGAAAAGTTACCCCTCCTCTTAGCATATTGGGCTCCTATAATGTGCGGAATATCTGTAATAACTGCTATTGCTTACATGTTTATTGATGGATGGATGTTTGTTCTCGCGGATTTCGTGACACCTTGGATTAGAGTCTTATTTTCCGCTTGGGATACTAATCTCCTCTTTGTTGTGCTCATGGGTTATCTTATCACAATGGCTTTAATGTACTTAATTAGTACTTTAATATCAAAAAAAAGGTTTAGAAAACTTTCACCTTACGTCCTTTTGCTTCCTCTATACTGGACTTATCTCGGTTTTATTGCACTTGGAACTCCCTTTGTCTCCACTCGAAAATGGTTAAAAACGGAGCGTAGGTAACTCAGAAATAATGTCTTTTCACTTCTGCAACCATACTGGGCTTTGTATGAACGGATGAGGAAGAACTTGATTACAAGCCTTCTAATCTCTAATTTCATTTGCAACGTTTACCATTAACAACCTTTGTTAGGTCGAACACTACCACTATCTCTCTAGGTACCTTAAAAAACGGTGTCTAGAAAAATACTTATATATTTTAATAGAAGGTTGGACCAATAAACACTTAAGGAGAAATAAAATTGCCAGGATACGAAGCTCGTTTCGTTGTAGATACACATACGCATATAACAACCTTATACGCGGGTAAGGAAAAAAGCCAAATTATACTGGGAGGAGGGTGGATCTATGAAGCTTATGATAACTCAGCTCTTACGTTATACGATATGGAACGATATGGTGTCGATATTTGTCGTTTGCTTCCAAGTTGGCCAGGTACGACTAATGAGATGCAGACTATGTTGGTGGATAAATATCCTAACAAGTTTTGTGCATGTTGTAGTGATCAGACACTTAGGCTTAAATGTGCGCGAGGTGAAGTAGAATGGACTCTGGAGGCGGCTGTCGAGGAAGTTGATGCTGCGCTAAATACGGGAAAATTTGTGGGCATCGGTGAATTCGTTCCTAGAAATTTTGATATTAAGAAAATATATACTCTCAGGGAACGTTTAGATGAGTTCCGCAAGTTTATGGACCTTTCAGCAAAATATGAAGTCACTATAGATTTTCATGAATGGAATCCCGGATGGTTGAGTGAAGGCGCTGGTTATCCGTTACTATCCAGAATTTCTGGGGAATATCCTAATGTGCCAATTGTCCTAAATCATGGCGGATATGGTGCCGGTTACACAGAGGGACCTGATCTTATACGAAAAGCAACCACAGCTGCTAGTCGGGGAAACGTTTATCTGGAGACAGGTTCTTGGCCAGCTGCATACTTTGAGATTCCGCTGAAGGATCCAAACGTTGGGGCAACTCAGCTCATTTGGGGACACGACTACGGCAACGTCCCCCAATACGTCACTGCTAATCTAGGGCCGAATTATCATCCCCCTAGTTCTGCAATCTTCTCACGCAAGTGGCCATACGTACCGACCTACCAAACTGACTTCTGGGGCTGGAGCCTTCACCAAATACGCAAAATCAAAGATTGGGTAACTCAGGATGAGATAAATCTCATTCTGGGTGGAAATGCAGCCAAAATATTCAAGTTGAAAGTGCC
>JAGLRI010000212.1 GCA_023136395.1 Candidatus Bathyarchaeota archaeon
AAGCGGCATCAATCTCGTCGCAAGCTGCCTCGAGACTCCATCCAACTTCTCCCTGCGAGACTTTGATCTTATGTTTCTGTTCAGTACACATTGCTCGAAACTTATCTGGATACTTATCCACCAATGCCGCCTGCAACTCGTTAGTAGGACCTATTTGGCTTGGTAAAAGCACGCACATATCGATGCCGTATCGCTCCATATCGTATAGGCATAGAGGTGAATTGTCAAAAGTCTCAACAAACTTACCTAGACCAGTCCATCCTTCAGGAAAGTCCCATCCTTTAGTTGTCCCCTTGGGTTTGTATAGTGTTGTTATGTGTACATGTGCATCTACAACGAAACGACCTTCGTAGCTCAAATTATATCCTCCATTAATTTTCTAAAGATACAACTTTTACTTAAAAGTTTAGGATTAACTTAAGTTACCAACATATTGAAGCTGAAAAACTGTACAGCGAAAGATGAAAATTATAAACTTAATGACTTAAAAAAAAGCAAAAGATGGTGGAAAAAATTATTCATAGCTTATTATTTTCTTTTCTTCAAGTTCCTTGTGGAGCTTGGCAACCGCTCTGTAGACGTCTTCCTCCTTTCTGGCTCCTGTGCAAACTATTTTTCCACTTGAGAAAACTAGTAAAACAGTTTTTGGATCATTCATTCGATAAATCAATCCAGGAAATTGCTCCGGCTCATACATTATTCTTCCGCGCATACTTCTCGCACCCTCGTATAAATATATAAGATCAATCGGGCCACCGAGGTTTGCGGAGGCAACCATATTCACTACTTTTACTTCAAGTTTACCAGTAATGGGTATACCGCCTTTTTTCAGGCTTCTGACAACCTTAGCCAGGGCTTTTCCAGCTTTCGTTTCCGATCTCGCCCCGGTACAAACCATCTTGCCTGAACTAAAAATAAGGGTAGCGGTTTTTGGCTTCTTTAATCTAAAGACTAATCCAGGAAACTGTTCCGGACGATATTCAACGTCTGGGAAAGCGGTTACTACCATATTTAAGTCTATCTTGTGCCCCAAGGCAGCGGTGGCAACCACATTCTCGACCTTAACGATTGCCTCAACTTTCGTCATCCACTAAATCTCCACGGCGTTATTTTCGTCCATATTATTCAAATCAACTTTTCTTTTATCGTTACATACTTTGGTTCAACCATCACCATTCATGTACTTACAAATGTTGTGGTAGGCCCGGCGGGATTTGAACTCGCGACCTCCGGCTTACCTAGGCCAGGTCTGTCCGGAGCGAGACCATATAAGGCCGGCGCTCCAACCAAACTGAGCTACGGGCCTAATTACTATTAAAAATACATGCTATATTTATTCCTTTTTTCAAATTATAGTATTTAACCAAGAAAAACTAATAATAGCTATCTTAAACTATAAGTGTAGTTTTTTACATAGATTAATATTTAAATACCTCCATGCGGTCTCAGATTAAACGGTGCCGCAGAAAACATGAGCCGCTGTACACGCAGTTTACGCGTGGACGAAAGCTCAGTTTGGTAGAGTAGCGGACTTGGTAGATAATGTCTACTAAGGCTGACGCTGTTAACCCGTTGGTCGCAGGTTCGAGTCCTGCCAGCGGCGCCAATTTACTTCACAGTATTGACAAAAAAATATTGACATCGTTATGCACGTAAAAGTTATTAATATATACTTTACCGTTCTCTTTATCTTTTCGTATAATGCTACTCTGTTAAGAAATTCTTAGGTAGAAGGGAGCAAAGTGAAAATACAACCAGAATGTGCAGCTTGTATTATTCATAGAGGAAATAAACAATTAGACATGGCTAAAAAAAACACTAGACTTCAATTGGAAGCCATGAAAATCCTGCTTAAATTCTTGTCGGAATATTTTAATCCAGAAGCTAATCCTGCATGGCTTGGAACTCAAAGAGATAGAATAATTAAGAAATTTGTTGGAATCCCAGATCCATATTCGGAAATTAAAAGCTTTAGCAATATGAAAGCCCTTGAAGGTTTACCAATAGCAGAGTCGTTAGTGAAAAACTCAGCTGACCAGAAAGAAAGGTTTAGAAAAGCCTGCTTATGCGCAATAGTTGGTAATATAATGGAGTTTGATATTCCAGGTCATAACTTCAACTATTTAAGACTGAAAGATTTTTTTGCAAATGCTGAGAAAGACTTGGCAATAGACGAAATTGAAAGAATCTATAATTTGACTAAAAAAGCAAGAAACGTCATCTTTTTAACTGATAACTCGGGGGAAATAGCTTTTGATACACTTCTAGTTAAAG
>JAGLRI010000213.1 GCA_023136395.1 Candidatus Bathyarchaeota archaeon
ACTGACTCAAATTCTCTTACGATATTTCTCTACACCACGATTATAATTGCTTTGTATGAGCTTGGATTCACTATGGTCTCTCTTTGCCGTGGAGCGGTGTTTCCTGAGATGTGGACGGATTTGAAGGAGAGAAGCGAGGTAACTGTTTATAGAGAAAGTTTTTCGGTAGTTGGCGGTATACTCGCAATGGTCGTATTCCCTATGATCGTAGACTCTTTCTCCAGACAGTTTGGTGTGTTTGGAGGATGGGCTTGGGCGGGTAGAATAATGGCAACTATCTTTTCAGGCGCATTTTTGGTTTCAATATTAGCAATAAAGGAGCGGAAAGAGTTCAGCTTGGTGGATAAACCTTTACCATTCATCGAATCGTTAAAAACAGCTGTCACAAACAAATCTTGGATCACTAAGACAGGAGCAACTCTAATGACTATTGCCATGATTGATTGGATCTCCGCCATGTCACCTTTTTTCGTGAAATATAGCCTCGGGATGGGGTTAGAAGCTATAAGCATTATGATGGGTGTTCAAATGATTACCATGTTTGTTTTTTTTCCCATCTGGAGGAAGATTTGCATCCGCTACGGTACGAAAGTGACGCTAGCGGCTTCCATGATAATGTTTAACATAGGCCCAATAATTGGTTTAGTAGCTCATGACGTATTGGGAATTGCATTGATGGGATTCGCGGGGGGAATCACTATCGGAGGGCTTGTATTGGCGAGAGCTCTCATGGGAGCCGATGTAATAGATGAGGATGAGACTAAAACGGGTGTCAGAAGAGAAGGCGTATATGCAGGGATAGGAGCGCCCGTAGGTAAGATCTCCCAGGTAATTCTTGCAACAGGTACAGCCTTCGTCCTCTCAACCGCCGGCTATGTTTCCGGGCTTGAACCACAAAACCAACCATTATCTGTGGGGTGGGGTTTCAGAGTGGGAATGGCTGTTTTCCCAATTATCTTCACAGCTATAATGTTGGTCTTCTTAAAATTTTACCCATTAGGGAAGGAAAGAGTCGACGAAATAAGAAAAAAAATTGAGAAGATACACGTGGAGAAAGCAAATAAGTTGGAGAATATGACGGACTAAGCGCTACACGACTCTATTACAGCATATTATTCAATTTCTTACTCTTCAATACCACGATAATCCGCAAAACTCATTACAGAGGGATCGATTCTAACGTCAAGTACAGCGGGTAAACCTGAGTCGAAAGCTCTCTTTAATGCCGGTTTAATTTCTTCAGGATCGGTTACAAGCTCTCCATAAGCTCCCAAACTTTCTGCGTACTTGTCATATCTTACAGCTTCGTTCAATTTAGAGCAAACATCATAGGTTTTTGAAAGTTGCTGGGCGTGTCGAACCATACCCCATTCGCTGTCATTACCCACAACAATCACAATTTGTTTATCGTGTCTTACGGCAGTGTCAATTTCGCTAGCATTGAAGAGAAAGGAACCGTCACCCTCAATGACAAGAACTTTATTGTCTGGTTTTGCAGTTTTTACACCTATTGCAAAAGGTATGCCTCCACCTAAATGTCCAAGCGATCCGCCTAAAGCGGACATGTAACTACCTGGAAAGCTTGCATTAAAAAGAGGAGTGACGTGAGCTTGTATGTTTCCCCCATCCATGATAATGTATGAGTCTTTGCCAAGAAACTCGCATACTTCTTTTCCGAGCCTTCTAGGATCAATGGGTTTCTTTGAGCTTGATGCTCCTTTTGTTAAAATTTCATTTATTGATTTTACGACATATTTTACGTCTTTCAACCATTGTGTTTCTTCTCGTTTCTTACCTTTCTTGAGAGCTTCTTTACTAATCTCGATAAATTGTGTTAAGACCGCCTTCGCGTCTCCCCATATTCCAATGTCAACGGGCCTATTTCTACCAATTTCTGTGGGTTCAATATCCACCGAAATTACTTTTACATCAGATGAGTAAAAATCGCCGGTTCCATAATTCAGTATTGCCCCGAATCTAACTCCGATTGCAAGGAGTACATCCGCGCTAGCTATGCTCCCAAAATCGTACCCTACTGGGCCACCGCAAAGGGGATGATCGTCAGGGATGCATCCTTTTCCACCTATCGCGTAGCAAACGGGTATTTTAAGAAGCTCAGCAAACTTGATGAGTTCTTCGGAAGCTCCTGACCAGTAAACACCACTACCAATTAGGATTCCCGGGTTCTCAGCTTCCAATATCCATTCTACGGCTTTTTTTACTAGTTTGGGATCTCCAACAGGTCGTGCAGTTGTTCTATAGTTACTTGAGG
>JAGLRI010000214.1 GCA_023136395.1 Candidatus Bathyarchaeota archaeon
CTCTGTTTACGGGCCTACGAGGGGACAAGTCTCTGTAGGTATGACTCAGGGTGCTAGGTCACTTGTTCGCGTCTCTCTTCTAATATTAGCTGGCGCTTTCCTCGGTGGGTTAATAGGAGCTATTCTCCCCAGAGCAGTTGTTGCACAAGTACTTGGAAGCGAATCCGGTTTAAAAGGGATTTTTATTGGAACGATTATTGGTGCATTAATGCCTGGAGGACCCTACGCATATTTACCTATTGTTGCGGCTTTATACTCGGCTGGTGCGGGTCTTGCACCCATCATCTCTCTAATATTCGCTAAAGACGTGACGAACTTACCTTTCATTCCATATTTATTCGCTTACCTTGCACCTGTTAACGCGCAGAATGTAATATACATAAAATTACTTTTTGGGATACCAATTCCAATAATCATGGGTTTGATAAGTAGATTTTTCTTTTAATCTCATAATGAATCGAAATTAACTTAATTCAAAAGGAGGGATCGTGTGTAGATTCTGTAAACTTTGTAACAGATGTATTAATCATCGGTGGAGGTGGAGCAGGACTAAGGGCGGCTATAGAAGCTAAAAAACATGATGTAAATGTAACTCTTGTTTCGAAGATCAAAGCTGGATATATGAATAGTACTGCCCTTGCTGCTGGGGTTATCACCTACTCTGCGAAGGAGCTTAATGAGGAACTTTTTCGGTTAGTTGTAACTGAGGGAGGTTTCCTCAACAATCAGCGCCTTGTCGATGTTTTTGTGAATAATGTGGAATGGAGGATTCCAGAGCTTAGAAGTTATGGTGTAAAATTGCAGTTTATGGAGAGGGATAAGGTTGCGAGTTATAATCCTCGTAACCCGGTTCCATTGTTCCTTGTTTCTCGGACGGAAGAAACCCACAATTTAGGTTTGACACAGCCTCTAAGAGCTATAGCGGAAGATTTAGGTGTAAAGATACTGGATGATGTTATGATTACAAAACTATTAACCACTAGAAAAACGGTGGTTGGCGCTATAGCCATTGAAGTTAAAGGAGACAAAATTTTGGTGCTTTTAGCCAAGTCAACAATTTTAGCAACAGGGGGTGGCGAACAGGTATATCTTCGACTCCGCAATCCTACCTTCAACAAAGGAACAACTGGCGACGGATATGCTTTGGCATACAATGCTGGAGCAGAATTGATGGATATGGAATTCGTTACCTTCAACATGCGAGCTCATAAGCAGGGAAAGATCAGCACCGAGAGATACATAGAATTGGTAAGAGAAGCAACCACAGAGCTGGGACGAGATGATAATCGATGGAACTTTGATGGGATCAGTGCTCACTATTTTTGTGCTGGGATTAGAATAGATGAAGAATGTAAAACAAGCCTTGACAATCTGTATGCTGCAGGTGAAGTAACTGGTGGTGTCTTTGGTGCAGGGAGACTGGGAGGGGCTGCTTTAGCGGATATTATAGTTTTTGGTGCGATAGCTGGAGAGAGTGCTGCGAAAAATTCTAAAAATTCAGAGCAGATCTATCATGAAAAAGCACAGGTTGATGAGGAGAAGCGTCGATTTCAAACGCTTCTTGAAAAGAAGAGTAATATAGTTACACCGAACGAAATCAAAAAAGATATCAAATCCATTACATACAATTATGCGGGAATAGGAAGAACCGAAGAGCTCTTGAACCAGGCTGTTAAGCAACTAAAAATAATCAAAGAGAAAATGGTAATGCTTCAAGCCCAAAACAATGCTGAACTGTCTGATGCGATGGAGGTACTTAACATTTTTGATGTGGCCAGAATGGTTGTAGCTTCAGCGCTAAAAAGAACCGAAAGCAGAGGTGCTCACTGGAGATTGGATTACCCATCTCCAGACAACAAAAAATGGTTAAAAAATATATTTATTATAAACGAAAAGAAAATGAAGATCACAACGAGACCCGTAGTTAAAACTCGCTTTGATTCACCGACGGAAGTCCGAATAGGAGTTGGTTGTTGGTCTGGATACTTCAAGATAACATAATCAGATAAGCAATCTAAGTATCAAACTTGACCTTTATAATCCATGTAACTGGTGTATGGTGGTTGGATACCATGTTGCCAGTAGATACATAATAGCTCTCCTCGATGATGGATTCCCTCCTCAACTACATGCATTAGTATGTCTTCAATTCTAAACCTCACAGTTTTTCCATCTCTTCTTTTAAATTCGAAAACATTGTCAAGTGTTTCTTCTTTTAGATT
>JAGLRI010000215.1 GCA_023136395.1 Candidatus Bathyarchaeota archaeon
TCAAAGTTATACTTGCTATCGTTGTAGGGGATGATTAGGACACCATCAGTGATGTGATCACCTAAAATCTCTTCTAGAACTTCACCCATGGAAACGCTAGCTTTACCTCCTCCAACTACCAAGACCTTCTTGAACTTTTTTAAATCAAAAGAATGTCCATCAATTCTAAGTACGTTTTCATTTCGCACAACACGAGACTTAAGCACCTCTTTAGGATCAGCTGCATCTAAAGCCGCTTCTAAACCCATTAACGCAAGTTTCCTAGCTCTACGGTCACGTGACGATACAGCATTATTCATCAACATTTTTTTATTTTTGATATCAACCACGCGTATCTCTCCTTTACGTATATTAGTATGCATGCATAAGGTGGATTAAGCGTGTAATAACTTAATGATATAAGAAAAAAAACCAATTTTAACATCTGGATGATCCTACAAATACATCGTTTTAATTGAGAATGGAGAAAGTAAACTTGAAAAAGAAAAGTCACAATTTGATTACGTTCATTGGAGTTAAACAAGCTCGAGAAGGATACACCTTTATTCATCAGGGGCATAGCCCTCATTGTGAACGCTGTAAATACTATCAAGTTTGCATTAAAAATTTAGAAGTTGGGCGGGTCTACGAAGTTGTTGGATTACGTAAAAAAGTTTTCCCATGTGAACTTCATGAAGCGGGAGTGCAAGTTGTGGAGGTTATTGAATCTGACATCTCAACTTCTCTCCTCATTAACCATGCCATAGAGGGAGCAGTCATCACCTACCAACCACAAGAATGTAACACACAAACTTGTAAGAACCACGAAATCTGCGTTTCACCCGGCTTACATAAGGGGGATCGCTGTACCATTGTGAAAATTATCGAGAATATTTTGTGTCCTAACGATTTATCACTCGTTAAGGTTGTTCTTCACCGGCTTCTCGTTTCTTAATCTCTTCTATGAACTTTACGTTTGTTATCTTTGGAAAAAACTTTTGTATATCTAGCGCGATGCCTCTTTTGGCAAGTTGCAATCCTTCTATGTAGAAAGCTTCCTCGGGCACACTTATTGTAGCCACTGTTTTTCCGATTTTTAAGTCAAACTTTTCTATTTCAACTGTGGGTACTCGACGGTGGATGAGAGCCTCTATTTTTTGATTTCGTGTATTAAGTTTTTTCTGAATAGTAACTTGGTAGACTAAGGTCTTACCTGCCAGAACGGGATTAAAATCTAACTGAACCCTCCCCGCTCCTAAGGTTCTTACAATAGCTGTTTTTCCGTCATATTCAATACGCATTCCCACGCGTGGTGTAACTCCGCGAGCGGTTAACCGTCGGAGGGGGACCATTTTAACTTTCTCTGGATCGCGGTTTCCAAAAGCTTGATCTGGGGGTATCTCAACGGAAGCAGTTTTCTCTAGCTTAAAATTTGGGATGCTTTCGTCCAATGCTTTCAATATCCAGCCTTCACCAACAACAATCAGTTTTGCCTCATAGATTTCACCGTCTTTGTACATTCTTTCATTCTTAGATACCTCTTCAATTGTCGTGTCGAAGATCTCGTTAGTTTCTTTAATGCTTCCCGTGTAGTTAATGAGGACAAAGTCGCCTTTCTTAATGGGCATTTTTTAATCTCCCGTGATTCTATACTTTTATTGGTTTAACTTTAATCTTTTTATTATAACCAATGTAGTTTTACTTCAATCTTTCTGTTAAAATCTGCAATGGCATAGCATCCATGTCTGGCTGGTCCCGGATTTACCACGATGGTGTCGCCGATTTGATCGATTCCTCTTGATTCATGAACGTGTCCACAAAACACGATGGAAGGTTTTATTTCCTCAATAAACTGTCTGATACTTAAACTGCCTATGTGGTCCCCTGCATACGTTGTATCGACCTTCGTGTTCTTTGGAGGATTATGTGAAACCAATACACACCGATAATTCGTTAAGGATTGATTGAAACTTTTCTTTAACACTTTCATGACTTCGTTTTCTGTCAGCTCAAAGGGGCTATGGAATGGACTTTTGATACTTCCCCCAACACCAATAAACATAAAATCATCATATAGCTCGTAAGTACCGTGAATGCAACGTGCACCTTCAATATCCACACCAATCAATGAGTGGGGATCACAATTTCCCGGCACAAAGAGAATGGGTAATCTAAGCCTTCCAAAGAGTGATAATACCTCCTTAGCTTCTTGTAAAGAACCGAAATGAGTAATATCCCCAC
>JAGLRI010000216.1 GCA_023136395.1 Candidatus Bathyarchaeota archaeon
GGTTCCAATCCCGGCCGGAGCACCATTTTAATAGTAAATTAATAATACCTCGTCATAAACCTTATTTTTACAAAACCAATAAGCGACGCTTTGATAAGTATCTCAAAGATTCTGATGTCCTCGATAGCTCACCAAATTCCCTCTAAATTCTCTCCAAATTTCGAATTTTCTCCAAATATGTAGTGCGCAGACATGCAATATGGGATGCAAATGTAATGCGGTTAGTAGAACCTCTCACTTAAGCTAGAAGAAATTTATAGAGCGTAGAATCGCAGCAAGAACTATGAGAATGACAATTAGGGATAGAGTAACTTTCGTAGTAGAAATTACGTTATTCTTTCGGTATAGCGCATAAGCAATTATGGTTATTGCAGTTAACATTACTCCCCAAATAATCAACTGAAGTTCTGTTGACAGTGAAGCCTCGAATAGGTCAGGAGCAGCAGCAAGAATGTAAATTAATAGTGGATTCATTCCATAAGCCTTGAATAAAGTGATTCTGAATTTATTCGCTTTATTGAGTTTTGAGTAATTCTTCGCATCATAGTCTGCGTAAGCAAACACGAGCATCCCAACGATTATGACAGCTAAGCTGATAACAGCCCAAGACATAGTTGACATTCTCTTGTTAGGGTACCCCCCGGGAATAACCCACAGTAACAAGCCAATCGCCAAGTTTATTGCTGCAAAAACTGCCAACTTCTTATTCTTCTCGTTACTTGGTATTCCCTTCTCCATGATGTAATATTCCCCAATATAGGAACCAATCAAGACAATAGGTGTCAATACGAAGATACCACCCAAGATTCCCCCATGAACACTAGCGAGAGCATATTCTCTCCAATACGTGCCAGGGATGAAAAGCATGGCTTGATAAAAAGTCATCATCACATATGAAATGATAAGACGCAGTTTTTTTGGTATAAACATGAAAGGGATACAAATTAAACCAACAAATCCTATGGAATCAATCACGTCCCAAGATACCACGAACATTTCGACTCCAGGAATGATCTCATTCACTTCACCGAGACCCACGGTCCTTGTAAGTAGGATGATAATTAAACCGGCTGCGTATATCAAGCCCCAGCGCAGAATAGCATACAATACGGCTTTGTTTAGCCCCTTTTTCCGCATCCTCAACAGAAATGAAAACGAGTACAACAAGCCTATTATGAAAAAGAATGCAGGTACACCAACATCATATGCATTCATCCAGGGTGCATCTTTTGGTGAAGGATGTTTAAAAAAGAAAGCCGTAATCGGATTGTTACCCAATAAATTTTCGGGGAAAAGCGCTATAATGGCTAAATAAACCATGAGAAAGCCGCGTCCTTGATCTATCCAATTGACACGTTCTTTCTCTACATGGAATTCTTTTCGAATAGCTTTAGACACATGGCTCACTATAAATAATGATGGACTACGTATATTCATAACGGATATTACAAATAAAAGAAATGTAATCTAATTTAAGATTGTAATGCAGACTTCGTCGCGTTTCAGAATACCCCTTCTATGGGTAATAGCTTTCATCACTTTCTTTCACACCAAACTCCATTTAAGCACAACACCATCGTTCACAAAAATTGCCTTTAGAGACATTCCAAGGCGGAAACTAAGAAACATCCTTACGATGCTCGCCATAATTCTTGGCGTCGCCCTCGTTATTGGCGTAAACGTCACATTAGATAGTGTATTGTATCAATTTGAGGATGCAGCGAGGAAAGCCACGGGGAATGTTGACATAATTATAACCTCTCTGGAAGATACGCCTTTTGATGAGGATGTTTTAACCACTGTGAGGGGGATAGACGACGTATCAAACGCCTCGGGGAGAGTAAGTAATACTGTTTTGGTGACTCAAGCGGGATCAGATATTAGGGTTGCGACTATGATCGGTGTCAACTCAAGCTCTGACTTTGACTACCTTAACCTCAACATAACGCAGACAGTCACACTTGACGTTAACAGCACCCAAGTCGTAGTGGATGAAAGTCTTAACTACGATGTAGGTGACACCTTCAGGATATACGTGGTTACTCAGCTTGAGCAAATGGATCCATTGGATCAATTTGATATGAATCAATCCATTTTGTTTACGGTTGTTGGCACCAACCATCCAACTCAGGGATCTAGAGGCCGCACACTCTATGTTGATTATGTAACCGCTCAGAGAATATGTGGCTGTCCAGGCAAAGT
>JAGLRI010000217.1 GCA_023136395.1 Candidatus Bathyarchaeota archaeon
CGTACTTCGAAGCCACAAAACGGGACATGACATCCTGAAACCAACACAGTTCTAGTAGCTCAACCAATACTAACGGAAACTATCTAGTTGCAACTAATGGATTCATAATATTGTATTTAAGCGAAGTTGGCAAATAGGGTTGCAACCCAATTACACAGATTTCCACGGCGTGAAGGTGCACTACCGGATAGAGGGGGAAAGGGGTATGGAACTGGTTTTTCTCCATGGTTGGGCAAGAAAATCCCTGTGTGGTGGGTTAGACAGATTCCTGTACTATCTAAAGTTTATAGGATGATTCTGGCGGACTTGCCTGGTCACAGCCAATCTGACGCTCTTCCAAAGCATCTAGATATATGCGCGCGCATAGCATGCAAGGAATAATATACCATAAAACTTCTTCATAAAATAGTAATAATTTAAGCGCATCTTTTCTTAATCCAAATTTCCCGAAGCTCACATTTTTAGCCTTCAGCATATCGAATCAGGTATCTCTTCCACAGAAAGGCTGCAAGATAGCCAGCGGTAGCCCCACTACCAATCCCAACTACAAGTATAATGAAGTATAGAAAAGGTATCATCGGCATCAAGCCTATTAAAATAGTTATAGAAGTTGACAGTAGACCGACTGCTGCTGTACTTAAAGTAAGCGATGCCATCAGTCTCCTGGTCTTAACTTCTCCGTTAGGCGCTCTAACTTTGAACACATATACGAAGCCATCTACCAATAACCCATACACTACAGCGAAGATCAGGCTGAAGGGAGCAAAACTAACTCTCCACACCGTTGTGAGAAGACCACCGATAGTCGCTACGTAGGTGGCGCCCATCCTACCTATAAGAAGGGAGCCCAACGCAAGAAGAAGAGCTTGAGTGATGACCAACATCTTGTCCATCGGGGTAGGTACGATCTTGAAAACGAATATTAAACCACCAAAGATTGCTGCAATCGCTATCGTCTTAGTCTTAGGTGGGGAGGTAGACAATTCTTATTTCCTCACTCACTAAATGATATATCAACCTTTTTTAAAATTAATCTAAAAAAATACAACTGTCTTATAGAATTAAATCCATTCGCATAATCAATATCACTACAAACCTTTCAGACAGGGATACTGGACTACCAAATGAACACATCGTTATAACCCTGCTTTACGGTGTGTTCCAAGAATTAAACGACAAACGAGTATTATTGAATGAACTGCAACGAGTTACAAAGTCGAATGGTACACTCTCGATTGGTGTAGGACATCAGAACGTTGAAGAAGTTATAAAAATTGTCGAAAATAGCCAGCTAGCTTATCTAGGAGAGACTTTCTCAGCTCAGAATTGACGATGAGAATCATTTGAGAAAGAGAAGAAGGTTTATTTTCACCGGAAAAGTTGAGGAGGCGTACGTAAAAACATAGAAGAACATTTCGCAATGAAAACTAAATAGATTTTACTGAGCATGTATGCAATTTCCCAATCTCAACGCGAAGTAGCATCAAGCGGGTGAAGAGAAAACACATCTATTTTATGGTTGGTTTCATGACGTCGTATCCCGTTTTGTGGCTTCGAAGTATTGTTGCTGTAGCAACAATTGCATAAACAGCGAGGGCTACGTAATTGTCGTACGTAAGCACCAATGAAATTATGTTCAAAGGGATTAAGGCACCCTTCAGGAACCCATATGCGGCATAGAGGATTACGTAGAAGTAAATTACACGTGAGTACGCGTCTGAGACGATGTGATCCCGTCCAACTCGGTCAATAACTGCATACACTGTGAAACTTCCAGCGAGAATGAGGAACATCAAGTTTTCAATTATCCAACTTGTAATTGAGTGGGGAGGATAGATCAAGGTGAGTAAGATGGTTGGTACCGCCATCATGCCTATCGAGAGGAGTGCAGCTTTTCCTCTTCCAACTTTAACAGGCAGGGTTATGTCGCCGTTTTTCCTATCACCTTCTACATCTTGGAAATCCTTCATAGTAATGAGGCCTCCAACATAGAGAATATAAAGTAACATCATAACCAACATTGAGATGTCAATCGTGCTGGTACCTAGTACCATACCAATGAAGAAGGTGAGAACAGCAAAGGTTCCGAAGCAAAGGTTGCCCCAGATGTGTCTTCCCTTCAAATTGATGGGTGGGTGCGTATAAGCAATACCCAATATGGTGAAAA
>JAGLRI010000218.1 GCA_023136395.1 Candidatus Bathyarchaeota archaeon
GACAGCCACATAAGGTGCATAAAGTAGCCAAAATAACGCTCCTATAGTAGCGCACATCCCAAATAAACACATGACTGCGTAAAGAATGTCTTTTAGTTCTACAGTCAATATTGACAAAATAACAGTGAAAACTATTAATGCAATCTGCAGCACATCATTGAACACAGCGGTCCGCCTCACATCTACTATTATTTGTTTAAGAATACTTATTTATTGGTCATAAAAAGATTAAATAAAGCGCGCTTTTAAGGAATGGGATAATGGAGCAGTGAGAGAGTGGAGCTCAACCTATTATTTTCTTTGCCCTTCATCTTTTTCCTATCTTTAGTGTTTGGGTTAATTCTTTACTGGGTTGGTGGGAGAATTGGAGCAAAGGGCAATAAGAGTAGAGGTAAGGTTGCTTCATACGCTTGTGGCGAAGATCTCCCTTCGTTTAAGCTTCAAGTGAATGCTGAAAAATTCCTTATTTACTCCGTTTATTTTCTCATCTTCGACATCCTAACGTTCATCCTTGCTACCTCGCTAAGTACGCCCGGTTATTTTCCAGCGATTTATGCATCCATTGTATTAATGGCTATTGTCATTTTGCTTCCACTATTGCGGCGAGGATAAAAATGGGGTTATTGAAGTGGGCTCGAACTAAATCACCTTGGATCATTCACTTTAATACAGGAGGCTGCAATGGGTGCGACATCGAGCTTATAGCCACCTTAACGCCTAGATTCGATATTGAGCGGTTTGGAATTATCCTCCAAGGCAGCCCAAGACACGCGGATGTGCTCGTCGTCACGGGTCCTATAACAAGGCAAGTGAAGGATAGGCTGGTAAGGATCTACGAACAGATGCCCAACCCCAAATTTGTCGTCGCTGTCGGTGCCTGCCCGATCAGTGGAGGAGTTTTTCGAGATTGCTACAACGTTCATCAAGAATTAGACGCTATATTTCCAGTGAACGTATACATACCTGGATGCCCGCCGAAGCCTGAAGCCATAATTGACGGACTTGTTAAACTGATTTCGAAATTGAGGTCTGGTTGAGAATGACTGTTGAATTCGTAGAAGAGACAGAAATTGTTAAAAAAATGAAAGATACAATGGGAGAAGATATTCTAGAAACCAAAATTCCTCGTTCTCGCAGGATTTTCATATATGTAAGCAAGAACGCATTCAAAAAAATCATTCGATACTTAACTCAAAAAATGGGTTTCAACCATATATCAACAATAACGGGTGTTGACATGGGAGAGAGGATTGAGGCTATCTATCATCTGAGCCATAAAGGAAGAATTGAACTTTCGTTAAAAGTTCAGATGCCAAAGGACAGACCTTTACTCCCAACAATCACCGACATCATTCCTGGCGCCATACTCTACGAGCGAGAGGTTCACGAACTTTTTGGAGTCACATTTGAGGGTCATCCAGATCCTTCGCCTCTATTGTTGCCTGAGGGATGGCCTCAAGGTGTTTATCCGTTAAGAAAGAAATGGACGATCGAAAAGATTGATAAAGTCTGGAAGGGGGGAAGGTAGTGACGCCCTATCCAACCTTCCGTATCCCAGTTGGACCACAGCATCCGGCTCTTAAGGAACCAGAACATTTCTTGTTTGAGGTTGATGGTGAACAAGTAATTGATGTCAAACCACGTATCGGTTATATTCACCGAGGAATCGAAAAAGCCGCAGAAAGCCGAACTTTCATCCAAGACCTATATTTAATCGAGCGAATATGTGGGATATGCTCGCACGCCCACACAACTTGCTATACGCAGGTCATTGAAGAAATCTTGGGAGTAGAAGTACCCTCCAGAGCTATGTTCATTAGGACAATCATCGCCGAGCTTGAGAGGATTCACAGTCACTCTCTCTGGCTTGGATTAAGTGCACATGCGATTGGCTTTGACACGCTTTTCATGTATGTATGGCGAGACAGAGAGATAATCATGGACCTTCTGGAATTAGTTTCAGGAAAGCGAGTGAACCATGCCATGAACACTATAGGAGGAGTGACGAGAGATTTAGTGCCTGAGACTATAGAAAAAACAAGAAAGAAACTAGACTCTTTTCAAGATCGGATAAATTATTACAAGCAAATTGTTATGACTGAACAAACTATTTTGAAACGAACTACTGAAATCGG
>JAGLRI010000219.1 GCA_023136395.1 Candidatus Bathyarchaeota archaeon
GTTTGAAATCAAAGACTGCGAAGAAGAGCTTTTCACTCTTAAACTATGGATTATTCGTGATGACGATAACCCACACACTCAATCATGTTTTCACCCGAATTCACCCCGCCCTCTTCCCAGTCTTCCGCGTCGAGTTCGGTCTCTCCCTCCAGCAGTTTGGAATCATTGATGCTATTCCGTCTTTATGTTCAACGATTCTTACCATACCCAGCGGGTTCCTCACTGACAAACTGGGATCCCGCACCATTCTCATTATCAGCTTTTTAATATCTGGCATAGGAGCAATAGCTCTAAGCCAATCGGTCAACTTGATTATGCTAACGATTTCATTAAGCGCAGTCATAATAACCCAAACTCTCTATCATCCTGCAGCTTACACCTATGTCTCAAAACTATTCTCCGAGAAAGACATGTCAAAGTCCCTCGGCATCCAAAACGCTGGTGGACCCCTAGGCATGTCACTCGGCCCCCTCTCCCTATCCCTCCTAGTAGGAATCCTCGGGTGGAAGTGGAGATCACTCTATCTCTTCTGGGCTTTTCCAATCCTCGCCATCATTATAACCATCTGGAAGCTAAAACCTCAAGTCTTAGAATCAGAAAAGAAGGAGAAAGAGCGGGAGAAAAAGATGGAAGAAGTAGATAATTCACCGAGGAATTCACTCCTCTCAACTGGGCTAATCATTTTCTTAATCTATGTCACTTTGAGAGCATTCGGTAGCAGGGTACTCGGCTCCTTCATCCCGACATATCTACATGACGTAAAAGAACTAACAGTCTTACAAGCAAGCATCATATACGGCTCAGTATCGCTATTTGGAGTTATTGCAGCGCCTCTAGGTGGCTACCTCGCAGACAGATTTGGAAATAAGAGATGGCTTATGTTATCCGTCACCATCAGTGCATTAAGTCTTTTCACAGCCCCACTGGCACCCAATGCCAGTCTCTTTATCGGGTTCTACTTCCTATCTACCTTCTTCTCCACTAGCGCTATGTCAGTCAACTCCGCAATTATCGCCAAACTGACACCAAGTAAGCAACGAGGCATGGGATTCGCCCTCTTCTTCCTTCCCGGAAGCATCATAGGCGCAGTCGCACCAATCGTAGGGGCCACAATAGCCGTCCAACTTGGACTAAGCTCATTATTCCCTGTCTCAGTGGCAATAACATTCATCAGCCTCATAGTTCTGACGTTCGGAGTCAAGATTTAGGCCGCCATAAACTAAAATCTTAAAAATTAACTCACTAATTGGAATACTTCAACGATTTAAGTAATAGAGAATAACTGGGTACAAATCTTTAAATTGTGTCAATAAACAGATATTATTTAAGTTTAACATCTCGGAGAGAGTTGTGAAATGTCTTTTTGTCCAAAATGTGGGAAGGAGGTTACGGAAGGAGCCAGTTTTTGTCCTAACTGTGGGCAATCATTAACTGTTTCAGCTACTCCTACTGTTTCAACTACCCCTCAACCTTTGAGGATTCCTGAAAGCTTTCCTATGAGACCTACTGGAATATCAATAATTGCAGGTCTAGAAGTTTTGGGCGGTTTATTCTTCCTTGGTATAGGTGCATTACTCTTTTTTGCAGGAGCATTTGTTTCACAATTGACTGCTTTAATCCCTGGAGTCGTAGTGGGTACTATTGGTGTCGTACTGATAATTTTTGGTCTCGTAACCTTTTTCATAGCTTATGGTGTATGGAACGGTCGAGGGTGGGCTTGGACAGTTGGGGTTGTCTTTGCAGCATTAGGTCTAATTATAGGTCTAATGACATTACCTGGTGGCATAGTTACCTTACTTGTTGACGGACTCATTATCTACTACCTAACAAGACCTCACGTGAAAAAATTTTTCGGAAAAGAACCCGTACCCCTATCGATTTAACTCAACTTTCACCCTTTATTTTTTTTATTGAGCATTTCACGCTTTTCCATTAACAGTAAACAATCTTATTGCTTGCATCAAAGATACGATTAAAAATTTTTTATATACAACTTCTTACCAGTTAAAACCCTATGACGAAACAACGCCCCCGAATTACATTAGTAATTTTCTGGCTCACATGGTTTTCAATCAACTTTTACGCGGTAATGATCTCAACCCTTCTAC
>JAGLRI010000022.1 GCA_023136395.1 Candidatus Bathyarchaeota archaeon
TTTTTACATATTCTTCTGACATGCTCTTTCCTTCAGGATTTATATTTTAAAGGTTCAATAAAAATGCTTTGTTATAGATTTATTTTTTTACGGAATCTGACAATATAACTTTACGTGGGTGTGATAAGTCTTGAATATTTTCAATAACCGAATAAAAAATATGAAGAAATCTTTAGAGAAAGAAAATTTAAATGGGTACATTGTTGCAAACGAAAAAAACATTCTGTATTTTTCAAACTTCCTAGGTGGGGTGCGATTGCTAATTCCTCGAGAAAGCGAAAATATTCTTTATGTTCGAGGGGTTAATTATGAATCAGCGAAGAGAACAGCAAAAAACTGTAGGGTAAAACTCATTAAAATGGTGGAGGATGCAGATCTAAGTGTTAGAGATCAGGTTAAGCGCTTAAACCTTAGTCGTATTGGGTTTGATGTAATCAATGCATCCCTATACCTGAAGCTTACTAACGTTTTGAAAGGCGTTAAATTGGAGGATCAAAGTACATTGGTGCGAGAACTTCGCGATGTAAAAGACGAAAAAGAATTGAGATATTTAAGAAAAGCAGCTGAAATCACCAGTGAAGGAATGAAAACAGCTTTTGAAGTTATAAGACCTGGATTGCTAGAGTACGAGGTAGCCGCTGAAATCGAGTACGCGATGCGGAAGTTAGGTTCTAATGGGGTTGCCTTTGATTCAATAGTCGCCTCGAGTGTTCGTTCAGCTTTTCCTCATGGTGGTTGTACAGATCAAAAAATTCGAAGAGATGACCTAGTGATGATTGACATTGGAGCAAAGTATCAGAATTACGTATCAGATCTAACAAGGACAGTTGTTGTTGGAAAGCTCTCACCTAAGCAACAAAAGATCTATGAGATTACGAATGAAGCTCAACAAAGAGCATTTCAGGCTATTCAAGAAGGTGTTAAGGCTTGTGAAGTTGACGCGGTAGCCAGAGATTTCATCAAAAAGGAAGGTTATGAAAAGAATTTTGTTCATAATCTAGGACATGGTGTAGGTCTTGATGTACATGAAACACCCATTCTAAGTTCAGAAAATAAAAATGCTCTGAAATCAAGAAACGTAGTAACTGTTGAACCAGGAATTTACATAACTGGTTTTGGTGGTATCCGAATAGAAGATACTGTACTGGTGCATAAGGATGGAGCAGAGAGGTTAACTAAAGCTGTTTACACTCCCGAAGTTAAGTGATAAATTGCATCTTCTTACACGCGCAAAGTTGATTATGAAGCCAATTACAAGATCAAAGGCATCTTTAAAATTATTTTCAGAATTTAAGTTAATTAAAGCATATTTTGAGGAAAAAATTAGTAGCTTCGTAAGAACTGTTGAACAAAAATTGAATACCTAGCGTTTAGTACAATGCATAATTTATGTTATGTTTTCTAGCAGCTAGCTATCTAAACTGTTAATGAATCTTTTTTAATAGATAGTACTACTGTATTCTCTTTCCGCTAATGAATTCTATGAAGCGTTGTTCTGCTTCTTCTGGAGGAAGCGATTGGAAATGATGTTTGAAGGCGTAGGCCGATATGCTTGGTAGAGACCCAGCTATTCCTCGATCAATCGCCACCTTTACCGCTCTTATGACATCTATAATGACAGAACCTGCATTGGGTGCATCGATAGTATTGAGCCTTATGTCAAGTTGCATTGGGGCTCCACCGAAGTACTGTCCTTTAACCCAGAAATAACTGTCGCGTCGATTTTCCAAAAAGTCCACATAGTCCGTAGAGCCTGCTATAACCGCGGCTTTGTAGGGTAAAGCAGCTTCAACTGTTTTCGTTTTTATTGTCCTTTTTATATCTCTTGCCCTTTCAAGGGTGTTAAGAGACTCGGTTCCTCCTCCTACATCAAGTTGATAGGTTTCGGAAACCCTCACTCCTCGATTAGCTAACGTTTTTAAAAGAGTTTTGTGAATGATGGTAGCACCCACCTGGTCAACAAGATCATCACCAACAACTGGCAATCCAGCTTCTTCAAAGAGTTTACACCACGAAGCGTCGCTAGCAATAGCGACAGGTGTAACGTTTACAAAGGCGCATCTGGCTTTGATTGCTTCTCTAGCGTACCATCGTGAAGCTTCCAAGGATCCACTAGGAAGAAGGTTGATGATTATCTCTGCATTGTTCTCCCTAAGCTTTTTAGCTACGTTAACTTCTTTACTGTCATCAATTTTAACCACCTTTTTCAGATATTCACCTACACCATCTAAAATAGGTCCTTTCATAACGGGTACATTTAGTTGAGGGGGCGCAGCAAATTTTGGTGTGTTGTTTGGAGGGGAGAAAATGGCTTCTGACAAATCCCTCTTTACCTTTCTTGCATCAATGTCAAATGCAGAAACAAATTCGATGTCCCGTGGATGGTATCCTCCAAGAAATAAATGCCTTAATCCTATCTCCTTCTCTTCTTCTGCATCTCTATAATAACTGAGTCCTTGAACCACTGCCGATGCGCAATTTCCTATACCAATTAACGCAACCTTGATTTTAGACATAATACGAATCAGCTACCATATTGATATATATAATTTGCACTCAAAAACTTGCTGTTCTCTTACATCTCCTCAAAGAGAGTATTTTTACCATTCAAACTAGCTTAGATTTCTGCTCTCTTTTTTCAAAGTCCTGAAATAAAACAACGTTTGTTTTATATTAAATAACTTCTTAATGGTTGTAACCGTTGTTAAACAGAGATGGAGTTGAAGTATTAATGCAATCCCTTGATAAGTTTGAAATTATTAGTGAGCTGGCGAGGCGGCGAGGATTCTTTTGGCCTGCTAGTGAAATTTATGGCGGTATAAGTGGTTTTATAGTGTTTGGACCGTTAGGTTCGGTTTTAAAGAGGAGGATTGAAGACAAGTTACGAGACCGTTTCATTCGCAGACTTGGGTTCTTCGAGATAGAGTCCCCAGTAATTATGTTGGGAAAGGTGTTTGAAGCCTCAGGCCACGTTAATAACTTCAGGGAACCCATGGTTACTTGTAAGGGGTGTAAACGAAATTTTCGAGCTGACCACCTGCTTCAAGAATTTGCGAGGATGAGTAGTACAGAAACTGAAAAACTCAGCCTTCAAGAGTTGATGGACCAGATCGATAAAAAAGGGATTCAATGCCCTGAGTGTGGTGGAACCTTTTATAACCCTCAACAATTTCTGACCATGTTTTCCACAACCCTTGGACCATATTCTGAAGAGATTGGCTATGGTCGTCCAGAAGCTGCTCAGGGAATTTTTGTGGAGTTTAAACGTCTCTACGAATGTGTTCGAGGGAGACTCCCCTTTGCAGTCGCTCAGATAGGTCACGCATTGAGGAACGAGATCTCGCCGAGACAGGGGCCCATAAGGCTTAGGGAGTTTACTATCATGGATCTCGAGCTCTTCTTTGACCCAGAAGAACCACACTGTTCTATGTTAAAAGAGGTGGAAAAAGAAGTTCTAAGGTTGATTCCCGCTGAAATTAGATTGAGGGGAGAGGAGAAACCAATCATGGTCACAGCTGATGAAGCTTTAAACAAGGGTTACATCAAAACGGAGTGGCAAGCATTTTTCATGGCCTTATCCAAGCGCTTTCTAGTTGAATTAGGGATACCTGAAGATAAACAACGATTCATCGAGAAATTGGACTGGGAAAAGGCTCATTATTCTGCGCAAGGCTTTGATCAAGAAATCTATCTTGAAAGGTGGGGGTGGGTTGAGATCTCGGGTCACAACTATCGGACAAATTACGATCTTAAGTGCCATATGGAGGCTAGTGGCATTGATTTAAGGGTATTTAAACGTGCAAAAACTAAAGAGAAGAGTGGACGATTCTTTCCACACGTGGTCGAACCTAGCTTTGGATCTGATCGATTAGTTTATGCCACTCTAGAATATGCCCACAAAACAAAGGAAGGCAGGACGCTATTAAGTCTCCCACGTGATGTAGCGCCCATACAGTTAAATATTTTTCCACTTGTAAGTAAAGAAGGCTTACCCGAGAAGGCGAAACAATTGCATCAAAAGTTAATTAATGAAGGTTTTATGGTAGAATATGATGAGTCGGGATCCATCGGAAGAAGGTATGCACGAGCTGACGAGGTGGGTATCCCATTGGGAATAACCATTGATTATCAAACACTTGAGGACGACACTGTAACTTTGCGTGATCGCGATACATGGAGACAGGTTAGAAACAAAATTGAAAAACTTTCTGAATTATTACATGTCTACTTCGACTATAAAATAGAATTTAAAGATCTAGGACATCCAATCGAAAAATAGCAAGATTGCTTGTTTTTCTACATTTTTCACATTACTCTTTTAAGTTTTTCTGATATTATATATAATAAGAAAATGAGGAGCAGATCATGGTTTTCCCGGTAGAAGCAGAAGAGCGATTAAAACGGAGAGCACTTAACACCTGTCAAGATCATTTTAGAACTGTTTTGGAAATTGCCCGTAAAGTCACTCAGATGTTTGGTAGCTTTGCTAATGATGATATAAAATCTGCAAAAGACGTGTTCACAGAGATCCAAAAGCTAGAGGACGAAGTCGATTCTGTAAGACGCAAGGCTATACAAGAACTTGCAGAGATAGGCGGAATTTTAACGAATCGAGAGGACTTTCTTCGTTTTGTCAATCAAAGTAACGAGATCGCTGACTTTTGCACGAGTATAGCCTTTCGATTGATAGCGGTAATGGAGAAAGGAGGGAACAGGCACTCTGACATAACGAAAGGACTAGTGAAACTTTCAGAGGGAATGTTTGAAACTGTCACAAAGCTTAGAGAGATCACTATGACACTGAACTACAGTCCGATAAAAGCTCTAGAAAAGGCTAGGGAAGTCGAGACTGCTGAAAGAATCGTTGACGATCTTTTCCGAGAGTTGGAAATAAAAATCCTTAATAGTAACTTAGAAATTCCCACATTGCTTCTCTTACGGGATATAACTCAACTACTAGAAGACATCTCGGATAAAGCTCAAGACGCCTCGGACGCTGCTTGTATATTAGCATTCACAATGTAACAAGGAATGAAAATGTCAACGAAAATTGAAACAGAATTTATCGAAAACTTTCTAGTAGTTTGGGATCCAAAGAAGGGCTCTGAGCTCTTCAAGCTCGGATACTACGGAAAACCAATGGGCATACCAAAACCCAAAACTGCCGATTTTAACGTCCCTCTAATTCTCGGCCTCATGGAGGGTCTCTACTTGATGAAAAAGGGTATTCTTACCGTGTTTGAAGGACAAAAAAGAACTAAAGTCAGCCTTAGGACACTACACAGAAGAGCCAGAAAGCTCCATGAAAAATTTGATTTGAAGTATGCAGTTTATCGTGACATACGAAACCGAGGGCTCATCGTCACACCGGGAATAAAATACGGTTGCGACTTCGCAGTATACAAAGAAGGACCCGGCATTGACCACGCACCTTATATGATTTCAGTAAAGAAGAAGAATAACGAAATCACCGCAACTGAAATAGTGAAAGCAGGACGGCTCGCAACAACAGTGAGGAAAAGGTTCATAATCGCAATACCCGACCTGCAAGCGGAGCAAATAGAATATCTAATTTTTAAATGGTTTAAAGCATAGAATGCCATTCCCTAGATCTACCTAAAATATTCTTAACGGATTTCGAAACTAAATAATATCAATTAAATCATGTTATCTACTTGGTAATTTTCATATTTATTTTTCAATAGCACAAATGTTTCTTCCTTATACTCATACATACCTTCCCTTAGAAAAAAGATCTCACTTTCCTAAAGTATATAACTGAGGCCGAAACATGATAGGGAAAGAGGCAGAAAGTATGGCATTAGAATTGAGTCGTCAAAAGGTGCGAAAGCAAGCACTAGCCCAATTTAAACATATAAGAACATGCGTACTAGCTAGGGAACTTTGCCTCCTTATCCGCACTCGTAGAGCAACACTAAATAAAGAAGATGTTCAAACTTGCTGTGGGGTCATCTCAAAGTTATGTAAAGAGGCAGGTTGTGACGAAGCAAGCGATCTATGCGCTAAGGCCGTTGAAGCTGTTACAGAAAGTGAAGAACCTTATCTTGCGCTTTGTGAGAAAAGCTGTAATAAATGCAGCGAATCTAGAATACCCAGGCAACCTACACCATCTAGACCAACACCTGATAGAACCGTGTATGTTGCTTAAAAAGATGAAAAAAGGCGACGAAATCTAACTTTAATATCTTTAATTTCACTAAGAGTTTAACACCAAATCAATTCTTAACCTCTCTTCTAAATGCTAACTTGTGTTATAGTAGTACCTAATTTCAAGTATGTGGAAAAACATTTATGGTTTCTTTTGGATAACCCAAAAGGGATCTTCATGTCAAACTCTAAATTTGAGTGCGAAATTATGGACTGGAACTTATTTTACAATCTCTCTAAGATATTAGTAAAGAAGATCAACAACTTCAATTATAAACCAAACATAATAATTGGCTTAGCTAGAGGAGGTTGGGTTCTAGCTAGAATACTTTGCGACTTCCTTGGGGTTAAGGACCTTATAAGTTTGGCTGTAGAGCACTGGGGTATTACTGCAACCCCAGATGGCAAAGCAAAGCTAAAGTATCCATTTAACTTGGATTTGAAAGGAAAAAGAGTTTTAGTTGTGGATGACATCACTGACACAGGAGAGAGTATGCAGATTGCGATTGATTATATTAAATCGTTGAACCCGGATGAAATTAAGACAGCTACCCTAAGAAATATTAAAGGCTCCAAATTTGTTCCAGACTATATCGCTGAGGAAATAACGTGGCGGTGGGTTATATTTCCTTGGAACTTTACAGAGGATGCGTGTAATCTTATTTCCCAAATTCTAAATCACAAAGAGACAGGTGTTAACATTAAGCAAATAAAATATAAATTAAAACAAAATTTCAAGATCGTTGTTGAAGAAAACATAATAAAAGAAATTTTGGGGGAACTTAAACGGAGAGAAGCATCCAAAAGCTTAGATATGAACTGAATTTTTCTCTTGATACGAAAAACTTTTCTTTTTTCTTTAATGATCTTTTAAACCAAGGCATCTTTTAAGCAGTAAGCGCATGAACATTCCCTTTCTTTAGGAATTTTTGGTATAGCATTTAATATCATTTTTTTGAATTTTTCAACACTTTCACCCATGGTTTTTATGATTTCCCTTGCAGAAACAGGTTTTTCGGCCCATACATCGTAGTCTGTAACCATTGCTACTGAGACATAACATAATTCTGCTTCTCTGGCCAACATGCATTCAGGGTAAACAGTCATACCAATAATATGCGCATTCCATAAGCGAAATAGTTTAGATTCAGCGCGAGTTGAAAATCTCGGACCTTCTATACACACGTAAGTTCCTCTCTGTTGAATTTTTAAACCTGTGTGTCGAGTAAAATCAATAAAAAACTCCCGTAACTGTGGGCAGAATGGATCCGCTGAAGATATGTGGCAGAGTTGTCCTCCCTCATAAAACGTATCCAGCCTTTTTTTAGTTCTGTCAATGAATTGATCCGGGATCACAAAATCCCCTCGTTTATACTCTTTTCTTAAACTACCAACAGCCGAAGAAGCAATTATTCTACTAACACCAAGCTGTTTAAAAGCCCATATGTTAGCCCTATAATTAATCTTATGTGGGGGTATTGAGTGGCCTCTGCCATGGCGAGGGATGAATGCCACTTTGATGCCTTTATAATCACCGATTGAAACTAGATCCGATGTTTCCCCAAATGGCGTGTAAACTTTAATTTCCTTCACCTCCTCAAAAATTTCAGGGTCATATACACCTGTTCCCCCAATAATTCCAATATCTGCAGTGTTCTCTGATGAAATCAAGCATAGCCCTACCTTGACAATTGTTCAATTATTAAGTGCTTGGCAGAAAATAACATTTTCCTAGTTTAAGTTTGTGGCATGTGTGTATAATGAGTTACATAGTTAACACAAATAAAAAATGATAGCCTTCTCTTCATCTAAAGATTAAAATTCAGCCATAACACAGAAGCGCTCCTATTTCCCTCCCAGAAAAGTTTAAGGTGTAAGCACTAACTGTTTAATTGTTCTCTCACGGCATGTACAGTAAGTCTGCCTGAAGAAAAAAGATTTAAACGTAAATAGGCAATTTTGACTCGTTTCGCGGAAGAGCTTTGGAGGAACACACAAATGACGAATTGGTGGGCAAAATGATAGTTACAATTGGTTCCATTGCCTTAGACACGACAAGAACGCCTAAAAAAACTGTTAAAGAGGCTCTTGGGGGCTCAGGAACTTTTTTTTCAATTTCGGCTTCCTTCTTCCATCAAACAGGACTCGTTGGTGTTGTTGGAAATGATTTTCCAAGAAAATACAGGAAAATACTAGACGAAAGAGTAGATCTTACTGGTTTACAAGTCAAGAAGGGAGAGACGTTTAGATACGATTCCAGTTTCGACTTCAACTTAAACAAGAGAACAACTATTAAAACGGAGTTAAATGTGGCTGAGGGTTTTGAACCGATAGTGCCTGAGGAGTATAGAAACGCCGATTACGTATACCTAGGAAACACCGATCCTGACCAACAACTAAAGGTTCTAGATCAGATGTATGAGCCTAAGTTGGTGGTTTCTGACACAATTGAGCTCTGGATTAAAACGAAACGGGAGAAAGTGATAGAAGTCATATCTCAAATGGACGGTGTACTCCTAAATGATGATGAGATTATGTTGCTTTGTGGTTCCTCGAACTTAATTAAGTGTTCCAAGATGGTTTTAGATTGGGGAGCCGAATTCGTAATAGTGAAGATTGGGGAATACGGCGCCATATTCTCCACTCGTGAAACCATCTTTCCAAGCCCAGCATACCCTTTGGATGAAGTCGTTGACCCAACGGGGGCAGGAGACTCATTTGCAGGCGGTGTTATGGGGTATATTGCTCGGAAAGGAGTGATTGATGAGAAAATGTTTAAGAAAGCGGTTGTTTATGGAAATGTGATGGGGTCTTTCGTTGTTGAAGACTTCGGTGTCAACCGCCTTCTTTCTCTGACGATGAAGGACATAGAGGAAAGATTTCAAAAGTATACAAATTTGGTAAGGTTTTAGACCCATTTTAGGAGAGAAGAGAAACGGGGGCGTGACCTCTGTTGGGTCGTGTTCTTCAAATTGATGGAAAAGGCGACTGAGAGGAACAGCTGATCTTGCGTAGCTAGCTAACCGTTGTTTCAAGAGGTGATAGTATGCTCAGATAAGTTGAGTTCCGATTAATTCGTCCAAAAGATCCTAGAGGATTTTAAAAATTTTTCAAGACATAAACCTTACTTAATCTAAAATATGCTCATTTCCTCTATTGTAAAAGTATTATAACTCTTTTTTTGAAATAATATGAATAATAATACACCCAACTTTTCCCAAAGTATATAAGCAGGAAAAATGAAGACAGTGAAAAGGAGGAGAGAATAGACCACATGAAAATCGCGGTGGCTGGTAAGGGAGGCGTAGGGAAGACCACACTCGCAGGGACACTAGCATGTCTCTTCCATAGGCGGGGACTTAAAGTTTTAGCGGTGGATGCAGATCCAAACGCGAACCTTGCGTACAACTTGGGGCTCACAGTGGAAGAGGCAGACCGTATCACTCCCCTCTCGGAGAACTGGTCGTTGATCGAAGAGAAGACCGGTAGAAAACAAGATTCCTACGGGGGCATCTTTAGGCTCAATTTCACTGTGGACGACATCATCACTCGCTACGCTGTAGAGACTCCCTGCGGAGCCAACCTTCTCGTCATGGGGGTGGTCCGGGGAGCCGAAGAGGGATGCATGTGTCCAGCAAACACCATGATTCGAGCGCTCCTGAGACACATCTTGGTACGAAGGGGAGAAGCTGTTGTGGCTGACATGGAAGCGGGAACGGAGCACCTCGGGAGGGGAACAGCTAAGCACATAGATGGAATGTTAATAGTGGTGGAACCAAGCGCGAAATCTCTTGAGACAGCTCGGCGAATCCAGAATCTTACCGAACAACTCGGTGTAGAGAGGATACTACTAGTCGGAAATAAAATAATGAATAAGAAGGATGAGGCAGCGGTCCGAGACTTTGCAGATAAGAATAACATGTCTATCCTTGGGATGATCCCTTACGACTCGGCTATTCGTGATGCGGATCTTTCAGGAAAAGCTCCGATTCTCGCTACACCATCAGCTCCTGCTGTTAAGGAAATGAAGGCGATTTGTGACCGCTTGGTGGAAATAATCTCGATTTAAAGCTTTATGTATTATGTAACCGTGTGTGGAAACCTCTTTGCGTAATTGCAAGAAACTAGAGGAGATACTTGGAGAAGGGAGGAATCTCACATTATTGTAGCGAGTCTTCAATATGGGACAGAATCAAACACACCGAGTTTATATTAACCTCTACAATTTTACAATTTTCGAATTCTTTAGAGTCTCCCAACACATCCTTAACAATTACCTTACTTCCATCCGCTTTCGCGTAAACTGCATCTTTAAACAAGATTTCCCCATCGACAAACACGTTCAGCTCACACATTTTAATCACTTTTAATGAATTTTCCATCTTCCTTTATGCGTTATTGTTGCCTGTGCTTCCTAAAAATCTTTACTAACTAGCTTTTACACATTCATACGCTTCTTACAGGTGTTTAATTATCTACTCATGGGGTCTTCCTACGCATATAAAACATCTATTTTTTTATGCAAAATTTCCTAATTTATGGGTATTGTTGATTTTGTGGGTACTGAGTGTATCGACTACTCGCGCACCAAGAAAAAAGAGAAAATTTGCTATGTCTTAAGAGAATAAAATGCTTCTTCCATAGCTAAAATTAGGGCTCCATAGGATTCTAGTAAATGGCTTTTATCGTGTTCAACTCTACTTTCGCTTATAAGCGCATCATTAAAAGCTCTAGCGGCTTCAAGTCGAAACTCCATTAACTCTTCAACTTTACTAGAATCAGAACTTGAAAATTTTTCAAGGTTGTTGTTTAACTCCTTAAATTTTTCTAAGCAATTCCGCAGTCCCGTCATAAATTTCTCTTCATTCTTTATGAAATCTTGAAATCTTATCTCTAGTTTCTGGATTTCCCTTGATAATTTTTCAAACATATTATTCACCCAAAATCCTAAACTCTATCATTTCAATACTTTAGGTATTATTCCTAATCCAAGTGCATGGTCAACAATAACCATCGAAACACATGACTCAACTATAGGAACAGCTCGGGGAACGATGCATGGATCGTATCTTCCGGAGAGTTTCATCTCTACTTCCTTCATCTGGTTTAGATCAACAGTTTTTTGTTTTTTAGTAATTGACGAAGTAGGTTTGAAGGCAGCTCTCACCACAATGGGCATCCCTGTGGAAAGTCCTCCCAATATGCCTCCTGCATTATTAGTTGATGTAACAACTTTGTTTCCTTCAATTATGAATTGATCATTATTTTCAGATCCTTTAAGTGAAGCTACGTCAAAGCCAGCTCCAATCTCCACTCCTTTTACAGCAGGAATATTGAATATCATTTTAGCAAGGTCTGCGTCTAAGGTATCGAATATCGGATCTCCTAACCCTGCTGGAACACCAAAAGCTATGCATTCTATTATTCCACCCAGGCTATTCCCCTCATTCATAACTTTTAACACTTCATCTTCCATGAGACTTGCTATTTCGAGATTAGCACAACGGACTGGATTTTTGTAAACGTTTTGATGGATATCTTCATATGTAGCTTTTTTTATGAGCTTTATGGACCCAATTTGAGTGGTGTGAGCCAAAACCTCAACATTAATTCTTTTTAAAAGTTTCTTAGCGATTGCTCCAGCAATAGTGTGTGCTACAGTGACTCGCCCTGAAAAGCGACCGCCACCACGGAAATCATTGAATTCTCCATATCTTATTCGAGCCGTGTAATCTGCATGGCCAAGTCGCGGTCGATCCTTTATTCGTTTGTACGGCCTTGAATCAACATCTATATTTTGCACAAGAATACATATTGGGGCACCCGTTGTGAAGCCGTTGTATACCCCAGATAGAATCTCAGCTATATCCTTTTCTCGTCTTAACGTACTTATCTTGTTAGCACCGGGCCTTCTTCTATCTAATTCTGGTTGAATGTCCCTCACTGATAATTGTAAACCAGCTGGACATCCATCAATTATTGCCCCAACACATTTACCGTGGCTTTCCCCAAAACAGGTTAACACGAAGGATTTTCCTATGGAATTACCTACCGTAGACTTTGCCCCCAAATAAATGTACGTCTTTAATAAAATAGCCCTTTTAACGCTCGTTTATTAGTCTTTATGCCTTTCTTTTAGAAAAGTTCTCCTCTTCATCCAAGTAAGTATGGTTTAACTTAAAAAGTATAATAGCCGTAATGTGTGCATACATAAACTAGCAGAAAAAAAATAAGTGGAAATCCTTAATTATTTCACCTATACATATTACAAACGTGTTGGGGTGAAACGCAATGAAGCTTG